>CAZUUP010000406.1:0-5808 GCA_964623105.1 uncultured Akkermansia sp. | reverse complement strand
GCGGAGGATTGTCATGGGGGAAGGAACCGGTTTTGGGGGTTGCCCACAACTGCCGGCTCACCGCACCAACTGGAACTCAGGGAGCATGCAAACGGCCCAGAGCAAATCGGCAATGCCGCCGGCGGCAGGTTTGGGACCAAGGGCTTCGCGGGCCAGGGTCAATTCGGTCGGCGTCGGGGCGCGAGCGAGGCCAAAGCTGTAGAGCCAGGTGACGAAGGCGTCGCTGTCGGGCCACGGCTTGGCGGCGAGACGGGCGGCACCGGCCTCGAGGCGGGTGGCGAGAATCTGGCCGTTGTTGAGGTCGATGGCCTCGAGGGTGGTCAGGTCCGCGGGGCGGACGCTCACGATTTGCTCGCGATGCGGGCGGCCGAGGGCGCGCATCAGAAAGTCATTTTTGATGAGCGAGGCGCGGACCATGGGGAGGTTGGCATAGGCGGCCTGGGCCAGTTGCATGGCCAGTTGTCTGCCGATGCGGGAGTTCCACAGGCTGGAATTGGCCACGTTTACCGCGGGCTGCCAGTCCGTGGGTTCCGCCTTGAACTTGCCCTTCCCGTCGGGGTGGGAGCGGGTCCACTGCCACGTGGTGTCGGTGGCGATCGTTTCCTCGTGTCCATCGGGCAGGCGCACGCGGGCTTCGAAGTACAGGCCGGCGGGATTGGGGCCATTGCCGCCGTTTTTGGCGACGATGAGAATGTCATTGGCACCGGCTTTGAGGCGGGATTCGAGGGTGACGGTTTCGGGATTCTCCCAGTTTTCGCCAGCGGTGACGCGTGCGCCGTTGACATAGAGCGTGAAGCTGTTGTCAGCGGCCACCACGGCTCCGGCGCGGACGGGGGCGGTTTTGAGGGTGAAGGTTTTGCGGGTGATGAATTCCTCGCCGGGCTTGGCGTTGCCGGCGTCGGCGTGGCCCCAGATCCAATGGCCGGACAGTTGCACGGGGGCGGTTGCGCCGCCGGGCGCCTTGCCGCGGACCACGGGCGCGTCGAAGCGGGTCGGTGCGGTGCCGGAGAGCTGCCAGATCGCGTCCACGAATTGCTCGGCGGTGAGGCGGCGGGCTCGAGGACCGGCGTAAGTATAACCATGTTCTTCGGCATCCTTGCCGAGGATTTCGACGCGGGACTGGTAAGCGGCGGAGGTGGCGATCAACGCGAGGGACTGCTTGAGATCGTATTTGTGGTCGGCGAGGTGGGTGGCGAGGTAATCCAGCAGGTCGTGGTTCCACGGCTCGGTTTGCATGGCGTCGGTGGGATGGACGATGCCGCGGCCCATGAGACGGTGCCAGAAGCGGTTGACGATGGTGCGGGTGAAGCGTCCGTTTTCGGGATGGGTCATCAGCGCAGCCAGCTGGCGGAGCCGCTCGGGCTGGGGTTTTGCGGAATCGACCTGGCCAAGCTCGGGAAAGAGCCAGCCGGCCTTGGCGGTGCGGCCGACGGGTTTGTCGCAGCGATGGATTTCCATGGGCTTGTTCGCGTACACGGCGGCCAGCGCGTAGGCTTCATCGAGTTTCCAGCGGTCAATGAAACTGTCATGACATGAGGCGCACTTGAGGTTGATGCCGAGGAAAGACTGGCCGACGGATTGGGCGAACTGGATTTCCGTGGTGGCACCTGCGCTCACGTCGCCCCGCCATTTGATGCCCATGGCAAAGCCCTCGCTTTCGGGCGTATAGGCGATCAGTTCGCGGGCGAACTGGTCGTAGGGCCGGTTCTCGATCAGCGCACGGTAGAGCCAGCCGGTGATTTGTTTGCGTCCGCCGGTGATGAAGCCCGTCCCGGAGTAATCGTTGCGGAGGAGGTCGTTCCAAAACGTCAGCCAGTGCTCCGCGTAGAGGGTGTCGCTGGCGAGCAGTTCGTGCACGAGACGGGCACGTTTGTCCGGGGATTTGTCGCCGAGGAACTTCGCCAGTTGCTCCGGCTCGGGAAGGAGCCCGATCAGGTCGAGATGCACACGGCGGGCGAACGTGGCGTCGTCGATGGCGGCCGGCCGCGGAAGTTTGCGACTGGCGAGATAGGCGTCAAGGATGCGGTCCACGGCGTTGGTGCGGCCGTCCACGGCGGGCGGCAGGGTCGGGCGGCGCGGCTTGAGGGGCGGCTCGTAGGCGGGCTTTTTGAAGGCAAATCCCTCGGTCCATAGAGCGCCGGCGTCGATCCATTCGCGCAACAGGCGGACCCGGTCAGGCGATACACGCGGGCCTTTGGGCGGCATCTGGTGATCGGGGTCCTTCGACAGGATGACCTCGATGAGTTTGGATTTGGCGGCGTTGCCGGGCACGATCACCTTGCCGTTTTCGCCGCCCACCAGCAGGGCGGTCCGGTCGTTCAAGCTGAGTCCACCCTTCTTTTTGTCGCCGGTGTGACATTCCGCGCAGTGCTCGCGCAGGATGGGGACGATGTCGTGCGCAAAATCGACGGCGGCAATGGCGTTGCTGACGCCCACCAACAGCAGCAGGAGAATGAAGGCGGGCGCGGCGGGGCGGATGGTGCGGCGGGCGCGCAGATTGAAAGGTAAGGTGAGGGAAGGAATCATGTTTTCGTTTTTGGGGCGGAAGCTTCCGCGGTTGTGATGACTGGGCGGTTCCGCGACGATGACTTGCCGCCACGCGGATGGCAAAAGTGACGCCGGGAGGGGCTTACAGTTTCAACCCATAGAACTTGAGGGCGTTCTCCGACCAGAGTTTCCGCTGATCGGCGACCGGGCGGGACGCGATGAGCTGGCCGAGCATTTCCACCCACCGGCGCAGCGAGGCTCCGAGCAGCACGACGGGCCAGTCCCCGCCAAAAACCACGCGATCGGGTCCGAAGGCGTCCAGACAGTGGTTGACGATGGGCGCGAGTTCCTCGGCGCCAGCGCCTTCGGGCAGCCGGGCGGCGATGCCGGAGATTTTGCAAATGACATTCGGGCGTCTGGCGAAGGCGTCGATGTCGCGGCGCCAGGCGCTGGCGTTGTGCGACGCATGGGCCTCGCCGTCGCGCAGGGGGCGGAAGGCCTTCACATCGCCGTTGCCGCAGTGGTCGAGGACGAAGCGGGTGTGCGGGCACAATTCCGTCAGTTTGATGCCGTCGCGCAAATCGGTCGGGCGCATGCAGAGATCAAAGTTCAGGCCCGCCTCGCCCAACTGCCGGACTCCCTGAACAAACGCCTCGGCCAGACAGAAGCCCGGCGGCGTCTCGGGGATGTGCAGCACACGGCGGACGCCCTTGACGATGGGGTTGCCGCGGAAGCGCCGGACGTAGCCGGGGAATTGCGCCAAGTGCGGCCGCCCGCCAATGGTCGCGCCGACGGTCGGGCTGGTCCCGCCACGGGCCAGCGCGATGATCTGCTCGGCTTCCTCAACCAGTTGCCGCTGCGCGACGTCCACCTCCATGTAGATGGCCTTAACATTCAAACCGTGGATGGCGGCGCGATAATCCTCGGTGCGATAGCTGCGTTTGAGAATTTCGGGAACGCCATCGAGCCAAGGGAGTTCCAGCTTGGTAAGGTCCCAGAGGTGTTGATGGGTGTCGATAATCAACGGCCCGGCAGCTTCGGCGGCGGCCGCCGGTTGCGTGGCCGGACCACGGAGCCCGATGGCGAGGGCGCCGGTCGCGGCTTGTTGGAGAAAACTGCGGCGGTTAAGTTGCATAGGCTTTGCGCGATCTAAAATAGTTCCGGGACGCCGTGAGTTTGTCCCAGCCGGGCTGGCGGAAGCAAGGCGAAGCGCGATTCGGGCGCCGGCCCTCGGCAGGCGGAATGGCAAGCAGCGCATTCCGCCAATCCGCTTGACCCGCGTTTGCGCGCTTGCGAGAAACGCCAGCATGAAGCTCCTCTCTCTGGCGCTCGTGGCCATTAGCCTCGGGTTGTGCGCGGTTCCGGCCGCCGATTTGAAACTCACCACACTCCAGAAGCAGCATCTCGAAAAGCACTACTGGTCCGAGGGCGCGATCTTCGGCGACCTCAACAAGGACGGGAAGCCCGACGCCATCTCGGGGCCGTATTGGTGGGCAGGGCCGGACTTCACCAAGCGCCACGAGATTTATCCGGCGACGCGCACGACGAAGACCAAGAAGGACGGCGTGGATGTCGAGTTCCCCGGCTTCGAGGGCGTGCTCGGCAGCAAGAATGCCTACTCGTCGGACAACTTCTTCGCGTTCGTGTACGACTTCGATGGCGACGGCTGGAACGACGTGCTCACGTTCGGCCTGCCGGGCACGCCCGCGTTTCTGTATCTCAATCCGCAGGGCAAGGAGCAGCACTGGGCGCGGCATCAGGTCTTCGACGAGGTGGACAACGAATCGCCGACCTTCGCGGACATCGACGGCGACGGAAAGCCGGAGATCATCTGCAATTACAAGGGCAACTTCGGCTACGCGAAACCAGACTGGAAAAATGTCACGGCCAAGTGGGTGTTTACGCCGGTCTCGGAAAATGGGAAGTGGGGCAAGTTCACGCACGGCCTCGGCGTGGGCGATGTGAATCGCGACGGGCGCGCGGATTTGATTTGCGGCAGCGGCTGGTTCGAGCAGCCCGCGTCGCTCGCGGGCAATCCGGTGTGGAAATATCACAAGACCTTTTTCGCCCCGACCAGCTCGCAGATGTACGCCTACGACGTGAACGGCGACGGCCTGCCGGACATCGTCACCGCGCTCGCATCGCACGGCTACGGCCTCGCGTGGTACGAGCAGCTCAAGGAGCGCGACGCGAGCGGCGAGATTCAGTTCCAGGCGCACATTTTCATGAACAAGGAACCGCGCGAAAGCCGCTACGGCGTGGCCTTCTCGCAGCTTCACGCGGTCGAGCTGGTGGACGTGGATGGCGACGGGCTGAAGGACATCGTCACCGGCAAATGCGTCTGGGCGCACGGCCCCGGCGCGGATCCCGGCGCGACCGATCCCGCGGTGCTCTACTGGTTCAAGCTCGTGCGCAACGCCGACAAGTCCGTGGACTGGGTGCCGCACCTCATCGACAGCGACTCGGGCGTGGGCCGCCAGATCGGCGTGGCGGATGTGAACGGCGACGGCCGTCCTGATTTCATCGTCGGCAACAAAAAGGGCACGTTCGTCTTCCGCAACGAGGCGAAGAAGGTGACGCAGGCGGAATGGGACGCGGCGCAGCCGAAGGTGCTCTTCGCCGATGCGGAGAAGAACGCCCTCACTGCGGCGGACGTGATTTTGCGCACCGGAGCGCCGGCCTCCGGCCCGGCGAGTTCACCCGTCAACGCGAAGCCCAATCCCCCGCTCGTGCCCAACGGCATTCTCCCCGTCGGCGTCGACGGCAAGCCGCTCAACACCGACTTCGAGACCGGCGACCTGCGCGACTGGACCGCCACCGGCAACGCTTTCGACAAGCAGCCCATCCTCGGCGACACCGTGGCTGCACGCCGGGCGGACATGAAAAGCAACCACTCGGGGAAATACTGGATTGGCACCTTCGAAATCGGCGGTGACAAAGCCACAGGGACGCTGACCAGCAAGCCATTCAAGATCACACATCCTTATGCGGCTTTCCTGATTGGCGGTGGCTTCAACTTTTTCAAGACGAGAGTGGAGTTGGTTCGCGTTGAAGACCAAGTGGTGATTTTCAAGGGCGCAGGAATTGAGACCGAGACCATGCGCCTTGTCGTCGCCGTATTGGAAAACAATCTGGGCAAAGACATCTTCATTCGCATTGTCGATGAAGTCACCGGCGGCTGGGGCCATGTGAACTTCGACGACTTCAAATTTTACAAGGAGAATCCCGCCGTCGCCGCGGCTGCCGTCGCGCCCGGTCAGAAGCCCAATCCGCTGCCCGTGGACGACGTGAAATTCGCCGGCCTCTCGCCCGAGGAAGCGG
>CAZUUP010000405.1:0-5809 GCA_964623105.1 uncultured Akkermansia sp. | reverse complement strand
CTCCCGTACAAGCACTGCGCCACCCCCCGCCCCCACCACCGCACGGGAAATCGAACTCCGAGCAAGCCCGCCGCCTTCGCCACTCCCCACCCTTCCGCAACGAACCCAAAACTTCCCCGTTTCCAAAAGCCCGGAAGTTTCCTACGCTCACCCCATGTACGCACCCAGCGAACTCTTCGACCTCCGCCAGACCGACCACGCCGCCCTGTTTGAAGGCTGCACCCACGCTTGGGAAGCCCTCCGCCGTCTCAAGGACTATATCGACACCCACGTCCGCCCCGAACTCAAGAACCGCTGCGAAGGCCGCGCGTACATCGGCGACAAGGTTTACATCGGCCCCGGAACCGTGGTCGAGGACGGCGTCATGATCAAAGGCCCCGCCATCATCGGCAGCAACTGCGAAATCCGCCACAACGCCTACATCCGCGACCACGTAATCATCGGCGACAATTGCGTGATCGGAAACTCCTGCGAACTCAAGCACTCCCTCATCTTCAACGGCGCCCAAATCCCCCACTTCAACTACGTCGGCGACTCCATCCTCGGCCACCGCGCTCACCTCGGCGCCGGGGTGAAAATCTCCAACGTCAAACTCGTTCCCGGCAACGTCACCGTCGAACTCGAAGGCGTCCCCTTCGACACCGGCCTCCGCAAGTTCGGCGCCCTCCTTGGCGATCACACCGACATCGGCTGCAACACCGTCCTCAACCCAGGCACCGTCATCGGCCCCCGCTCCGTCATCTATCCCAACACCAACTGGCGCGGCTACCTCCCCGGCGACATGATCGTCAAAAACAAGGCCGCTCAAGATATCGTCCCCCGCCGCATCCGGACCACCTGATCCGCCCCCCTCCGCCCGGCCCCGTCGCTCACGGTTCGCGCCCCAACACCATGATCGGACCCGTTGAAGCCCAACCCGGCGGCTCGGCCATCGACATCGTCGCCCAGGTTCAGGAAATCTTCTCCCCCAGCGGCATCCTCTCCCGCTCAAGCAACTTCGAGTACCGGCCCCAACAGCAGGAAATGGCGGTCGCCGTCGCGCGTGCCCTCGAGTCCGGCCAACACCTCCTCACCGAAGCCGGCACCGGCGTCGGCAAAAGCCTCGCCTACCTCATACCCGCCATTCTCTTCGCCGTCGCGCGCAGCAAGAAAGCGGTCGTTTCCACCCACACCATCAATCTCCAGGAACAGCTCATCCAAAAGGACCTCCCCATGCTCGGGCAGATCCTCCCCGCGCCCTTCACCTTCACCATGCTCAAGGGCCGCGCCAACTACCTCTGCACCCGCCGCCTTCGCAAGGCCATGCAACAAGCCGACAGTCTCTTCACCTCCCCCGAAATCCAGGAACTCCAGCGCATCCACGAATGGTCCAAATCCACCGCCGACGGCAGCCTCTCCGACTTCGAAACCGAACCCGACCCCAAAGTCTGGCATCAAGTCTGTTCCGAACGCGGACTCTGCTCCCCCAAGCTCTGCGGCCACGCCTCCGAATTCGCCCAAGACACCGGCCACGCCTGCTTCTTCCAACGCGCCCGCTCCCGCATCCTCACCTCCGACGTCCTCGTCCTCAACCACACCCTCTTCTTCACCCTGCTTGGCGGCCTCGAGGAAGAACTCGAGGCGGGCGTCATGTTCAAGAACGACTTTGTTATCTTCGACGAAGCCCACACCGTCGAAAACGTCGCCTCCCGCCACATCGGCCTCAGCGTCTCCAACGCCATGATGCGCTACACCCTCCAGCGCCTCTACAACCCCCGCTCCGAAAAAGGACTCCTCGCCCTCCTCCGCCAGGGCCCCGCCGTCAAACTCGTCGCCGACGCCCTCACCGAAGCCGAACACTTCTTCTTCCAGCTCGAGGAAGCCTGCGAACAGCTCGCCCAATCCCGCGACGCCGAATCCCCACTTCGCTCCGGACCGCCCGGCGGCGACTCCGCCGCCCGCTCCCGTCAGTGGACCGAACTCCGCATCCGCCGCCCCGACCTCGTCCCCGACAGCGTCACCCTTCCCCTCCAGCGCATCCGCGAGGCCGTCAGCGACCTTATCAAGACCAGCGACGACAAGGACACCGGCCAGGAACTCCTCGAATGCAACCGCCGCCTCGCCGAAGTCCGCGAAGCCATCGCCACTTTCCTCAGCCAACCCGCCGACGACTTCGTTTACTGGATCGAACGCTCCGGCAAAACCCAGAAAAACCTCTCCCTCAACGCCGCCCCCGTTGATGTCGCCGCCTACCTGCGCCACCGCCTTTTTGGAGCCAACACCTCCATCATCATGACCAGCGCCACGCTGGCCACCCACGCCGGTAAGTCCGCTGCCACCCCCGCCGCCCCCGATCCACTCCCATCCTCCCGCCGCACCGCCGCGACCGCCGCCACCACCGCTCCCAACCCCAAAAACCACCCCCTCCACTACTTCGCCAGCCGCGTCGGCGGCGAGGCTGCCACCATGCTCCAGGTCGGCTCCCCCTTCGACTACGAGCAGCAGATGCGCCTCTTTGTCGCTAACAAAATGCCCGACCCCCGCGACCCCGCCTACCGCGACGCCCTCCTCCACTGGATCGAACACTTCATCCGCCTCACCCACGGCAAAGCCTTCATCCTCTTCACCAACTACAAGCTCATGCAGGAAATGGCCCAGCGCCTCCAGCCCACCCTGGACCAGCTCGGCATCAGCTCCTTCGTCCAGGGCACCGGCACCCCCCGCTCCCTCATGCTCGAAAAATTCAAGGAAGACGTCGATTCCGTCCTCTTCGGCACCGACAGCTTCTGGCAGGGCGTGGACGTCCCCGGCGAAGCCCTCTCCAACGTCATCATCACCCGCCTCCCCTTCGCCGTCCCCGACCATCCCCTCATCGAAGCCCGCCTCGAACGCATCGAAGCCCGCGGCGGCAATCCCTTCAGCGAATTCTCCCTCCCCGAAGCCATCCTCAAATTCCGCCAGGGCGTCGGCCGCCTCATCCGCACCAAATCCGACACCGGCATCATCGTCGTCCTCGACAACCGCATCCTCACCAAACGCTACGGCCAGGCCTTTCTCGACGCCGTTCCCAAATGCCCCGTGCAAATCGTCTAGCGCCATCCCCGCCACCTATTGCCCCCTGATCGTCACCGAATCGTCACCCGGCTCTCGGCGGATGCGCTTGCCTTCAAGCCGCCCCTCCCACAAACTCCCCCCATGTCAGAGATCGCAAAATTCGTCCGCCACGGCTCGACCCAGATCACGACCCGCATCCTCGCCGGCGTCCACAAGAAACTCCCCCTGCTCAAGATGGAGTTCACCCAGATCAACGCCCCCAAATTCCCCCACCTCGTCGATCAACTCGAATTCCTGGCCGACGTCGTCGAAGACTACGCCGAAAACGCTGACGCCGACCTCCCCCTCACCGCCGTCGCCGGGGCCACCTTCGCCCTCATCTACGCCCATCGTCAGGTGGACCTCATCCCCGACTCGACCCCCGACTTCGGCCTCGCCGACGAATCCGCCATCGTCCGCGCCGTCCTCATCGAACACGAAAAAGCCTTCGCCGCCTACGCCAGCCGCCACCACCTCAACTGGTCCAAAGTCACCGTAAAACCATAGGCCCGGTCTCCCCGCCCCCCGCCTCACCACACCTCCACCGGTCCCTTCGGCACCGGTATCGCCTCCCGCCGCGCCACCCCCGGTTCCTGCATGAACGACGCCACCATCGGCGGCGGCGCATACTGCGGCCGCAACCGCCCCGCATCGTCCAGGAACTGTCTCCGCCAATCCAGATAACGCGCCAGAATCTCGTGAAACTCCGCCCGTGACGACAGCAGCACCACCCGCTTGTTAAATTCGTTCGCCGGCCCGAACCGCTTCGCATACCACGGCGCCACCTTTCGAAGCATCCGGCAACCCAACTCCTCCCCGAAGACCTCCACCATCAAATCCAGATGCCGGCACATCACCCGCACCCGCTCCTCAAACGCCGGCTCGGGCGGTAGCACCCCGGTATCCAGAAATTCCCGCGTGTGCGTGAAAATCCACGGATTGTAAAACGCGCCCCGCCCGATGCTCACCCCCGCGCACCCCGTCTCCTCCAGCATCATCCTCGCCGCCGCCGGTGTCGTCACATCCCCATTCCCGATCACCGGAAGGCTCCGCACCGCCGCCACCACCGCCCGAATCCCCGCCAGATTCACCGTCCCCCCAAAACCCTGCTCCCGCGTCCGCCCATGTACAAAAATCCCCGCCAC
Source organism: uncultured Akkermansia sp. (assembly GCA_964623105.1). Lineage (GTDB taxonomy): Bacteria > Verrucomicrobiota > Verrucomicrobiia > Limisphaerales > BJHT01 > BJHT01. Next base: position 1,592 of record CAZUUP010000405.1, on the reverse strand, counting down.
CCCCACATCCTCCAACGCCCGCGCCAGCTCCGGCGCCGTCAAATTCTCCTCATCCCACCCCAGCCGCATCTTCGCCGTCACCGGGATCTTCACCGCGTTGACCATCCCCTTCACCAGCGCCGCCGTCCGCCCCAACTCCGTCATCATGCTCGCCCCCCCGCCCACCCGGCACACCTTCCGCACCGGACAACCCATGTTGATGTCCACCGATGCGATCCCAATCGATTCCAGATACGCCGCCGCATCCCGCATCTCCTCGGGTACCGAGCCAAACAACTGCACCGCCAGCGGACGGTCCGCCGGCGCCGTCTCGATCAACTTCAGCGCCTTGCGATTCCGCTCCAGCAACGACCGCGCATTCACCAGATCCGTCGTCGCCAGATCCAGCCCCCCCAGCTCCCGGATCGCGAGCCGGAACGGCAGGTTCGTATACCCCGCCAGCGGCGACAGGAAAAGATTGGACCGCAGAGTTAACGAGCCGAGTTTGAACATCGCCCGACCACTATGGCACGCCCGACCAGCCGGGAAAAGGCTCCAAGCACAAAGCCCAAAGCTCAAGGGAAGGTCCAAATCCCAAGCACCAACACCGCCAGGACGGATGTCGAAGAATCCTACTCCGTGCGACCCGTGGACCTCGTCCCTTGATGCTCCCGAATAACAGACTGCTGGACCTGTCAGCCAAGGCCGCAACGACCAATCCCAGAGGTTCACGCGGCTCCGCGACCGCTTCCCACCCTCTCATTAGCACCCGGTTTCAACCGGGTGTCGCCCGGTGGACGACCGAAAAACCGGTTAAACGGTTTTTCCCCCGCGGTCGGTCACCCCGTCGCCGACACCCGTCCGAACAGACCTTACGAATTCGTCACCGCCTCCGCTCTAACCCAATGGTAACTCCCAAAAACCGAGGCTGAAAAAGCTCAAAGCTCAAGGGAAACTCCAAATTCCCAGCACCGAACCAACGCCAGCAAGACACCGAAGAAACCAATTCCGCGCAACCCATGGGCCTTGTCCCTTGATGCTTCCCTTGAACTTTAAGCTTTATCCTTGGACCTTTTTCTCCCCCTCCCTCACCCACCGCCGCGCCTTCATCTCAAACCGCGGCAAACTCCCCGCCGCCACCGCTTCCACCGGCAAGCGCAAGTTAAACGCCTCCTCCAGCCGCCGCTCCAACCGCCGCGCCAGCTCCCCGCCCTCCACCCCCGTCCCCACCGGCTCAATCCGCAACCGCAATTCCGTCATCGCCCGCACCTCGCTGATCACCGCCTGATATTCCCCCACCCCCTCGCAACCCCGCACCACCGCCTCCACCGCCGACGGATACAGATTCACCCCCCGCACAATCACCATGTCATCCACCCGCCCCAGAATCCCCCCCTCCAACGCCAGCTCCCACCGCCCACACTCACACCGCTCCCCGCACCCCGCCGACACCTTCACCAAGTCCCCCGTCCGATACCGCAACAACGGCGAACCAATCCGTCCCAGCGGCGTCAACACCAGCTCCCCCGTCCTCCCCCGAACCCCCCCCCAACCCCCCCCCGGCCCGACCACCCCCCCGCCACACCCCCCCCCCCCCCCCCCCCCCCCCCCCC
>CAZUUP010000404.1:0-5824 GCA_964623105.1 uncultured Akkermansia sp. | reverse complement strand
TACATCACGAATGCATCGCTGGCGGACGCGGGGAGCTATGCGGTACGGGTTTACTATGCGTCGGGTGCGTTGTTGAGCCGGGCGGCGACGCTGGCGGTGACTTATCCGTTGCCGGTGATTACGGGTTTGTCGGCGAGTCAGGCCGTGCCGTTGGATGGGGCGGTGACGCTGTCGGTGACGGCGACGGGGGCAGCTCCGTTGAGTTACTTGTGGCGGAAGGATGGGAACAACATTCCGGGGGCGACCAATGCGGATTTGTCCCTCGCGGGTGTGGGTGCCGGGGATGCGGGGGTTTATCAGGTGGTGGTGAGCAATCCGGGCGGCTCAACCGTGAGTTCGAACATTGTGCTGAGTGTGATTGGGGCGCCGACGATCACGGGGCAGCCGACGAATCAGGTGGTGGCGTTGGGAAGTCCGGTGAGCCTGACGGTGACGGCGACCGGGACGGAACCGTTGCTTTATCAGTGGCGCTTCAATGGCGTGGAGCTTGCGGGTGAAACGAATGCGGTGCTTGCGCTGGCGTCCGCCCAGGTGACGAATGCGGGCTTGTATGGGGTGACGGTGGCCAACATCGCGGGGGTGGCACAGAGTGTGGAGGCGGAGTTGCGGTTGGTGGGTGGTCCGGTCATCACTTCCCAGCCGATGGGACAGTTGGTGCAGGTGGGGGCGAGTGCGACGCTGGTGGTGGTGGCGACAGGCGATCCTGTGCTCACCTACCAGTGGCGGCGTGACGGGGTGGTGATTCCGGGGGCGACGGGGGCGAGTTACGCCATCGCGGGGGCGCAGTTGACCAACGCGGGGGTGTACTCGGTGGTGGTGGCCAATGGTCTCGGGCGGGTGGTGAGTTCGAATGCGGTGGTCACGGTGCCAGTGCCGCTGGCGATAACCCAGCAACCCTCGAATCAGGTCGCAACGGCCGGTGGAGCGGTGCGGTTCGCGGTGAATGCGGAGGGCAGTCCGCCGGTGACTTACCAGTGGCGTTTCAATGGGACCAACCTCTTGGGTGAGACGACCGCGGCGCTTTCGTTGCGCAATTTGCAGCTCAACCAGAGCGGCGGTTATTCGGTGGTCGTCGGGGATGCGTTCAATTCGGTGACCAGCTCGATTGCCAGCCTGCTGGTCGTGCCGGCGCTGCCGAGTGTTGTCCTGTTTGATGGAACGGACAAGGCGAAGTGGGTGCCGGTGGGCGGCACGGGGGCGGTCAGTTGGCCCATCACGGCGAGCAATGCGTTGGAGGTGGCGGTGGGGTCCGGCAGCATCCAGAGCACGCAGACTTTCACGGACTTCAACCTGCATCTGGAGTTTCGCACGCCCAATCCTGCGGATGCGAACGGGGGCAACAGCGGGGTATTTCTCCAGGGCCGGTATGAGGTGCAGATATTCGAGTCGTTTGGCCGGGTGGCGCTGGACACGAATGACTGCGGGGCGATTTGGGGGCAGCGTGCGCCGCGGGTGAACGCGACGCTGGGCGCGGGGGAGTGGCAGACGTATGACATCACCTTCCGGGCGGCGCAGTTCAACGGGACGAACAAGGTGGCCAATGCGCGGGTGACGGTGGTCTTGAACGGGGTCACGGTGCAGGACGACGTGGTGATCACCGGGCCGACGATCGGAGGCGCGGCGGAGTTCCCGCTGGCGGGGCCGATTGTGTTGCAGGACAACGGCTCGCAGGTGCAGTTCCGCAACATCCGGGTGACGCCGCTGGACGCCGCGCCGGACTGGGCGTGGGTACGGGTGGAGAACAGTGGCGATGCCTCGTCGGCTACGGGAATCCGCACGGATCGTCGGGGGAACGTCTATGTAACTGGAAATTATAAGGGGAGAATCTCGATTGGTAACACAAATCTTACCGCTGCGGGCGGTGGCGTGGAAATGTTCCTGGCGAAATATGGTCCAAGTGGCGATCTCCTGTGGGCGTTCAGCAGCGCCAGTGCTGGCGGTCTTGGCAATGGCAGGGATCTCGAGGTGGATGCCAAAGGGAATGTCTATGTGGTTGGGGTTGTGACCCGGCCGGCGAGCCTTGGCCGGTTTGTATTGGATGGTTCCGGTGCGGGGCAGGATGCCTTTGTCGCAAAGTTCGACACGGATGGCGGCCTTCAATGGGTGACGGCCATGGAGGGAGCCGGGTCCGACAGCGAGGTCAAGGGTGTGGCGTTGGATCTGGCGGGCAACAGCTATCTGGTGGGCAATGTCCGTGGCACCAAGACATTTGGCACGAACTTGCTGGTCAATCCGAAGAGCCGGCACGAACTTATGGCTGCAAAAGTAAGTCCGGACGGGACGGTGCTGTGGACGTACCTCGATGGAGGTGATGCTACCTTTGGCAATGGCATTGCCTTGAATCATTTGAACGAGGTGTTTCTCGGCGGCAACTTCGATGGCAGGGCGGTATTTGGCGGGCAATCCATCCTCACTCCGGGGACGGTCCGGGGTGGGGGTAGTGGCGGAGGTATCGCCAATGGGGCATTCCTGCTGAAATTGTCGGGCACCGGAGTGTTCCAATGGGTCCGGGCCATTCCATCCACGGCGGGGGCCTCGGTGGATTCCCTGGCGATGGACACGGCGGATAACCTGCTCTTTACCGGGAGAATTCAAGGTGCGGCGACCTTCGGCACCAACACGCTTTCGACCGACACGCTGGCGACTTATGTCGCCAAGTATGACCGGTTCGGCAACGTGATCTGGTTGCGACAGGTGGACAATGCCGGGACCGGTAACTTGCGTGGGGCCTTGGGGGTGGATAATGCCAACAATATCTATGTGGGCATGAGTCCGTTTGCGGCGGTGCAGACGGGGAAGGCGGTTCTGCCTGGCTTTGGGGGCAATGACATCTTGATCGCGAAATACAACCCGGCGGGCGGCCTGATCTGGGCGACGGAAGCTGGCGGGGCGGGCGATGACATTGCGCGGACGATCACGTCGGACGTGGTGGGCAATGTGTATGTGGGTGGTTTGATCAATGGAACCGTGGCGTTTGGCGGCTTGAGTGCAAGCGGTGTTGGTAAGGACACCTTGGTGGCCAAGCTGGGGAACACGCCGCTGCCGCCGGACACGGGGGCGCAGCAGGCGCCGTTCATTGTGCTGCAGCCGGTGGACTTGACCACGGCGGTGGGTGCGGATGCGGATTTCGTCGTGCCGGCGGGGGGCACCGAGCCGCTGAGTTATCAATGGCGGGTGAACGGAGTTGAGCTTCCCGGTGCGACGAACAGTTCGTTGATCATGAACGGAGTGCAGTTGACGAATGCGGGGGTTTACAGCCTGCGGGTCACGAATGCCTTTGGCGCGGTCGTGAGTTCGAATGCCGTGCTGACGGTGTTGGGGGCGCCGGTGGTGATTTTGGAACCGGAGGATCAACGGGTTTATGTGGGCGATGATTTGCAGTTGCGGGTGGCTGCCGCGGGGACGCCGCCGCTGAGTTACCTGTGGCGGTTCAATGGGGTGAATCTCCCCGGGGGAACGAATGCAACGCTGCGGGTTGCGGGGCTGAGCACGAATGAGGCGGGGGAGTATCATGTCATTGTTTCCAACCCGGCCGGGGTGACGTTCAGCCGGCGGGCGGCGGTGGTGGTGGACCCGGCGCCGTTTGTGGTGCAGCCGCCGTCGGACACGAATGTGGCGGTGGGGGCGTCGGCGCTGCTGGGGGTGAGGTTGTTGGGCGAGCCGCCGTTCAGTTATCAGTGGCGGTTCAACGGAGCGCCCCTCTTGGGAGAGACCGGGGCGACGTTGTCGCTGGTGGCGGTCGGCGGGGCGCAGGAGGGGCGTTATAGCGTAGCGGTGACGAATGCGTTTGGCGGGGTCGTAAGCGCGGAGGGGATGTTGACGGTGATCCGGCCGGCGTTTGGTTTTGGGCGGGCGACGAACGGGAGCGGCGGGTTGACGCTGACGTTCCCGGCGGAAGCGACGGGCTTTGTGCTGGAGTGTTCGCCGACGCTCGGGGCGGGAGCGGTGTGGACGGTGGTGACGAATCTGGCGACGCTGCCATCGGGGCAGTTGGTGCTGCCGATCGATCCGAGCGGGGGGCCGCGATACTACCGGCTCCGGACGCCGTGAGGGGTGGCGGGGGGGGACGGTCGGGGCGCAACTTCGACGGTGACGAGCCACCGACGTTCGAGGCTGAAGCGATGTGATTGGAGGGGAATGCACGCGTTTGCGGGCCGTCGGTTCCTGTTCGGGATACGATCTTGTTCCCTCGTCTGTCCCGGTGCTGTTGGGGGGAAGGAGGATGGATGGACGAAGTTTCCGGCGGGACGCCGGAAACGACACGCCAGAGGCGTGTGCTCCCCGGGATCAACCGTACGGTGCCGGCGAAGGGGGTGACGAATCACCGCAGTCCAAAGCGGGGGGCGACGGGAGAGGACTGTTTCAGGGTTTGGGAAGGCCCTTGGGGGATTGGATGAGCTGGACGGTGTTGGAACGAACGGTCCAGACGGTGTTGGGGGTGAAGGGGGGCGCGACGGTGGAGGGGATGGAGGAGGTGCCGGCGAAATTGCGGGGGCGTCCGCCGGGGTTCTGGATGATGATGGGAGCAATGTAGATGGGCGCGGGCTGGGATTGGTACAGGGCGGCATCGGCGGCGCGGAGGGCGGCGATGGCGCGGAGGCGGTCGTTCTCGGCGTTTTGGAGGCGGATGTTTTCCTCCTGGACAGCCTTGCGGCGTTCTTCGTCGAGGCGGGCCATTTCGACGGCGGTGCGGGCCTCCTGCTCGCGTTTTTCCTTCTGGGCCTGGGCGACGGCGGCGGCATGGGCGGCCTGGGCCTGGCGGGCGGCGGCGTTGAATTGCGCGGATTTGGCGTCGAGTTCCTGTTGCTCCTGGCGCGCGGCTTGGGGGTCGATGCCGAGGGTGGCGAGGATTTGGGGATGAAGTTCCTCGAGGTCGAGGCGGAGGCGTTTGCCCTCGGCGTCCTTGAAGATGAGGTTGCGCCCGAGTTGGTTGGAGAATTCCTGCTGGCGGGCGATGAGGCGGCCGGTCTTGGAGAGGAGTTCGGGGAAGACGACGCGGTGGTTCTTCTCCTCCCGGGAGCCGGTGATGACGGGGGCGGGCAGGGGCGGGATTTCGGCCTTGGGCGGGACGACGCGGTGGTCGAGTTCGAGGCGGGTCTGGGTGAGCTGGCGGGTGGTGTCGAGGAGCGCCTCGGTGACGTGGGTGAGCTTGGTTTCCAACTGCCGGGCGGTGTCTTCGGTGCTGGCGAGGGATTCCTTGAGGGTGGCGAGTTCACGTTCGCGGGTGGCAATTTGGGCGGTGAGGTCGCGCTGCTGGCGGTGGACGCGCGAGAGCACGGTCAACCCGCCGAGCAAGGTGGCGACGAGGATCGAGCAGACAATGAGAACGGCTTTCGTGGCATTCATGGCTTCAGGTGCGCGGCGCGCAGTTTTGGGCTAATCGACACCGCCAGTTTACTCGTCGGCGGGTGGATGCCAAGGGCGGCGGAGGGGGAAGTAATTAGTGATTAGTGATTAGTGATTAGCGATTAGTGAGTGGGGTGTTCGGGGATTTGCGGGAAACTTCGGGGGGAAGCGCAAAGCGCAAAGCGCAAAGTTCAAAGCTCAAAGCTCAAGGGAAGGACCAGGGCGCAAGTTCCAAGGCGGGGCTGCGGGGATTGGCGGGTGTGTGGCGTTCCTGTCGCGGGAGCGGGGCGGTGGTTTGGGGGAGTTTGGAGCGGCCGGTGCTGGCGTGGCTTGCTGCGGCGTGAACGCCGCGCGCCGGGGGTGCGGGCGCCATCGTGATTTGGAGTGCGGTGAGTGGTCACCGCTTTGGCGCAGGCGACTTGGCGCCGTCAAACGCACGCAACGGCCACGAATTCGCGGGAGCGCCACCGCTGGCGTG
>CAZUUP010000403.1:0-5826 GCA_964623105.1 uncultured Akkermansia sp. | reverse complement strand
GGGGGGGGGGGGGGGGGGGGGGGGGGTGGTGGGGGGGGGGGGGGGGGGGGGGGGGGGTGGGGGGGGGGGGGGGGGGGGCAGAGTCGGCGGCTGCCGGCGTATGCGGGGACGGGGAAGTTGTTGTTGCCGGTGCCGGTGTTCCGGTGGGCGCGGGGGCAGCGGCTGGATCAGAGTTTGTTGGATTTGCAGTTGCCGGATTATCAGCGGGTGCTGGCTCATGCAGGGCCGGGGACGGTGGCGATGGTGACGAGCGGGGATGTGTTGTTGCGGTTTGGGGCGGCGTTGCCGGTGTTTCCGCAGGTGGATGTGCTGGGGTTGGGGATGTGGGTGACGCCGGAGCGGGCGCGGGATTTTGGAGTTTTCTTCAGCAAGCGGGAGCGGCCGGAGGAGTTGAGTTTCTTTTTGCAGAAGCCGAGTGCGGCGCGGATTCGAGAGCTGGCGGGGGAGTATTTGTATCTGGTGGATACGGGGATGTGGTTGTTGAGCGAGCGGGCGGTGCGGGTGTTGATGGGGAAGTGCGGGTGGGACGCGGAGCGGCAGGAGTTTGCGGCGGGCGGGGTGGCGGGTGGGTATGAGTTGTATGCGCAGATGGGGCTGGCGCTGGGGAAGGTGCCGGCGGTGGTGGATGCGGAGGTGAATGCGTTGACGAGTGCGGTGGTGCCGTTGCCGGCGGCGGAGTTTTATCATTTCGGGACGAGCCGGCAGTTGATCGAGTCGATCACGGCGTTGCAGAATTTGGAGCTGGATGAAACGAAGCTGGGGTTGATGGGGGCGCGGCGGCATCCGAACCAGTATTTGCAGAATTCGCAGTTCAGTTTCCCGCTGCGGCAGGAGGAGAATCATACGTTGTGGGTGGAGAACAGCACGGTGCCGAAGTCGTGGCAGTTGGCGTCGGAGCATGTGTTGACGGGGGTGCCGGAGAATGGGTGGGATTTGAAGTTGGAGGCGGGGGTTTGTTTGGATTTTGTGCCGGTCGTGGAGAGAGGGATGGAGGGACGGAGAGATGGGGAGATGCAGCGAGGGGGAGAGGGGGAGACGGAGGGACACGCGGGCGGGCCGCCCGCGCTCCGGGGGGAGGGGCTTGCGGGCGGGGCGTCGGCGCTCGTGTGTGTGCGGTGTTACGGGATGAATGATTTGTTTAGTGGGGCGGTGGGGGAGGCGACGACGCGGTGGTTGGATCGGCCGGCGCCGAATTGGTTTTTTGCGCGGGGGATAAGTCGCGAGGTGGCGGGGATTGACGCGCGGTGTGATATTCAGCGGGCGCGGTTGTTTCCGGTGATGAAGGTGCGGGAGTTGGAGCCGCGGTTTATCGAGTGGTTGTTTGCGGCGAAGCCGGTGCGGAGCGAGGGGTTTGTGCAGCGGTGGCTGGCGTTGCCGCGGTTGTCGGCGGAGGAGATTGGAGAGCGGGTGGATTTGCGGCGGGTGTATGAGCAGCGGCGGCGGAACCGGCGCGGGTGTTTGTTGCCGATGTGGCGGAACGGTCGGTGGAGTGTTTTTTACAAGCTGGATTTGGAATCAACGGCGCGGATGTGGGCGGAGTCGGGGGAGGAGTTGCCGGCGGAGGGAGTGTCGGGCGCGGCGGGGCTGGAGCGGATGCAGGAGGTGCATGACCGGATGTTTCGCGGGGCGGTATTGCGTCATCGCGGGCTGGCGGGAGTGGAGGCGTATGAGCGGGGGGCGTTTGGATTGTTGCACGAGATGATTGTGCGGGAGGCGCAGTTGTCGCCGGCGACGCCGCGGCGGGCGGCGCAGGAGGATCAGATCGTGTGGGGCCGGAGTCCGGTTCGGCTGGACCTGGCGGGCGGGTGGACGGACACGCCGCCGTACTGTTTGGAGTATGGCGGGAAGGTGGTGAACGTGGCGGTGGATTTGAACGGGCAGCCGCCGATTCAGGTGTTCGCGAAGCTGATCGAGCGGCGGGAGCTGGTGTTGCGGTCGATTGATCAGGGGAACGAGGAGCGGGTGACGACATACGAGCAGTTGGACCGGTTCGGGCAGCCGGACACGGAGTTTGCGCTGGCGAAGGCGGCGCTGGCGTTGGCGGGATTTTTGCCGCGGTTTCACGGGGGCGGTGGGCGGGGAACGTTGGCGGAGCAGTTGGGGGAATTTGGCGGCGGGATTGAGTTGTCGATGTTGTCGGCGGTGCCGAAGGGGTCGGGGCTGGGGACGAGCAGCATTTTGGCGGCGACGTTGCTGGCGACGTTGGGGGATGTGTGCGGGCTGGGGTGGGGGCGCGAGGTGTTGTTTGCGCGGACGCTGGCGTTGGAGCAGATGCTGACGACGGGCGGCGGGTGGCAGGATCAGGCGGGGGCGATTTTCCGGGGGATGAAGTTGATCGAGACGTCGCCGGGGTTGGAGCAGCGGCCGACGTTGCGGTGGTTGCCGGAGCATTTGTTCGAGAGCGAGCACGCGAACCGGACGATTCTGCTCTATTACACGGGGATCACACGGCTGGCGAAGAACATCCTGTATGAAATCGTGCGCGGGGTTTTCCTGAATTCGCCGGAGCATCTGCGGGTGATCGGGGAGATCGCGGGGAATGCGGAGCTGGCATTCAGCGCGATTCAGCGGTGTGAGCGGGGGGCGCTGGAGGAGGCGGTGGCGAACAGTTGGGAGTTGAATCAGCGGCTGGACGCGGGGACGAATCCGCCGCCGGTGCAGGCGATTTTGGGGCGCATCGGGGATTACGTGGCGGCGTGCAAGCTGCTGGGCGCGGGGGGTGGTGGGTATCTGCTGTTGCTGGCCAAAGACGAGACGGCAGCGGAGCGTTTGCGGCGGGAGTTGACGGATAATCCGCCGAATCCGCGGGCGCGGTTTGTGCAGTTCGGGGTGTCGCGGACGGGGTTGCAGTTGACGCGGAGTTGAGGGGGTGGAATTGCCGCAAAGAACGCAAAAGGGCGCAAAGAGGGAAGGGCCGGACGACGCATAGGGGCGTTTGTTAATTAGCTTGATGTCTGTCGAAAGAATCGCACCCGGCTTTTGTTTTTTGCGCGTTTTTGCGTTCTTGGCGGCCATCCGAAAGCAGGGTTCGGGTTGAAAAAGCTCGCGGAATGCGGTTGTCTTTGCCTTTCTAACCGGCGCAACAGCAAGCTGATGAAAATACGGCAGGCCCATATTGAGCGAGCGACGAAGGAAACGCAGATTGATTTGCGTTTGAAAATCGACGGTCGCGGGAAGGCGGAAATCCGCACGGGGATTCCGTTTTTTGACCACATGCTGACGTTGTTTGCGAAGCATGCGGTGATGGATTTGAAGCTGGAGTGCCGCGGGGATCTGGAGGTGGATGCGCATCACACGGTGGAGGATTGCGGGATTGCGCTGGGGCAGGCGTTTGTGGCGGCGCTGGGGGACAAGAAGGGAATCCGGCGTTATGGAAACGGGTTTGACCCGCGCAATCCGTTTACCGGGGAGGCCTACGTGCCGATGGATGAGTGCCTGGCACGGTGTGTGGTGGATTTCAGCGGTCGATCGTATCTGGTGTGGCGGGGAATGGACGGGCTGGCGCACAAGAAAATCACGCGCGCGGAGAAGGAGCAGGACATGTCGAGCGCGTTTCGGTTCGGGCTGGCGCGGGAGTTTTTTCAGGGATTTGCCAATGAAGCGCGGTGCAATTTGCATCTGGAGTTGCTGTATGGAGGCGAGCCGCACCATGTGGTGGAGGGATTGTTCAAGGCGTTTGCCAAGGCGGTGGATGCGGCGTGTCAGCGGGACCCGCGGATTGCCGGCCAGTTGCCGAGCACGAAAGGGAAATTGTGACGCCGCGTGAGGTTTGCTGAATAGCAAGGGCAAACTTCCGTCAATAGCCATGTCGAAGAAAATCGATTATCAGACGGCCGAGGACACCAAGCTGGTGTTGGCGGCCAAGCGGGGCGACATGGTGGCGTTCGAGGAGTTGGTCGCCCGGCATCGGGACAAGATTTACGCCCGCGCATTCAGCATGATGCGCAACGAGGACGATGCGACGGACATCGCGCAGGAGGCGTGGGTCAAGGGCTGGCAGCGGTTGAAGCAGTTTCATGGCGATTCGAGCTTCACGACATGGATGACGCGGATTGTGATCAACCTTTGCCTGGATCACCTGCGAAAGCAGAAACGGCAGCGGGCGGAATCGATCGAACATTTGGACGAAGAGTTGGGCGGGGTCGAGCGTCAGATGCCCGTGGTGACGGTAAACCCGACGGCGGGTTTGGAACGAAGCGAGTTGCGGAAGCGGATAGACAAGGCGATGGCGCAATTGTCTTACGAGCACCGGACGGTGTTGGTGCTGCATGAATTTGAAGAGCTGGAATATAAGGAAGTGGCCAAGATCATGGGCTGCTCGATTGGAACGATAATGTCCCGGCTGTTCTACGCCCGCCGGAAGATGGCGGCGTTGCTGGCCGGTTTGAAAAACGAAAACGAAAAATGAAAACGGAAATGTTGTTGAAGATGCAGTCCTGGGTGGATGGATGCCTGCCGGCTGCGGAGAGTTCCGAGCTGGCAGCGTTTGTGGCCGCCAATCCTGACGCGCAGGCGTTGGTATCCGAGTTGCGGATGACCAAGGCCGCGTTGCGCGGCAACGAGGCTCCGGTGGCGATGCCGGAAAGCCGGGAGTTTTTCTGGTCGAAGATCGAGCGGGACATTGCGCGGCAGGAAAAGGAGGCGGTGGCAGCGGAGTTGCCAGGGCCCGGTTGGTGGCGGCGCCTGCTGTTGCCGGTGAGCGGCTTTGCGGCGCTGGCGCTGGTTGCCGGGGTGGCGGTGTTGGCCAACCGCGGGGACGATGGCGCGGATCGGGTGGAGTCGCTGGCCGAGGATGTGAAACCGTTTACGCATGATGCGCCGGGGATGAAAGTGATCTGGATCGACCGGGACGAGCCGATGTCGGCCGAGCCGATGTCGATCGACAATATCGAGACCAAATGATGAGTCTGCGCCAAGTTTTGCTGGTCCTGCTTGCCGCATTGGGCTGGGCGGGCGGGGCCGGTTTTTGCTGGGGCGGGGTTCCGCAGAAGGAGCTTCGTCTCGAGGCGCGGCTTATTGCGGGAACAAACGAGGAAAAATCGGCGGGTTCGACGCAAAAGGTGGTCGAGGCGGATTTGACCAAGACGCTGCGGAAGGTCTTCAAGTGGAAGAACTACTTCGAGGACAACCGCTTGACGAGCAGCATTCCGTTGAACGGCAAGAAGAAGATCAAGCTGAACGCGGACACGGAACTTGAGGTAACGTATCTTGGTGGTGATCGCGTGGAAGTGCGTTTGCATCTGTGCGGGAAGCCGGTGACCAAGTCGGTGAACACGTTGCCGGAGAAGGAATGGCTGACTCTGGGGGGGGCGGACAAGAACAACACGGCCTGGTTTGTCGTGCTGCGACGCAGCCCGGAATGATTGGGGCGTGGAAGGCAAATCTGATGGAAGGGCTCTGACCCCGGCGTGATGCCGGGGTTTTTTGTTTGGGCGTTATCCGTTGGATACGGGCTTGGTAGTGGCGGGTTTGGGCGGCAAACTGGCGATGGCTGTGGAATACCTCATGCTTGCGGCTGCGCCTTCCGGAGCGATTTGGGAGGCGATGCGGGAAAACTTTTACTGGGTCTTGCGTGACCCGGTTTCACGGGCGCATCACACGGCGGCGCTGCTGATTTTCTTCGGGCTGAGGGGGATGGTGTTGAAGGCGATGGTGGAGGCGTATAATGCGCGGAATTTGTACACCCTGCCGATTGTGATTCTGACGCCGGTGGGTTTGGGGTTGATGCTGGCGGGGATGTCGTGGGCGGAGGTTTACTGGCTGCCGGAGGTGCGCGACCTGCCGGGGTGGGTGGTTTTGGGATGCGGGATGGCGGCGCCGTTTTTC
>CAZUUP010000402.1:0-5854 GCA_964623105.1 uncultured Akkermansia sp. | reverse complement strand
CGTCCTCTCCAAGGAAAAGGCCGAGTTCAAGCTCAACTGGGACAAAATCCTCAGCATCTGCAAGGAAGGCGGCACCATCACCGGCAAGGTCAAAGCCGTCGTCAAGGGCGGCCTCATCGTCAACATCGGCGTTGAAGCCTTCCTGCCCGCCTCCCAGATCGACGTCATCCCCCCGCGCAACCTCCAGCAGTACGTCGGCAACAACTACGAGTTCAAGGTCGTCAAGATCAACCAGGACCGCCAGAACATCGTCCTCTCCCGCCGCGAACTCGTCGAACAGGAACGCACCGAACGCCGCGGCAAACTCCTCTCCGAGATGACTCCCGGCGACATCCGCAAGGGCGTGGTCAAAAACCTCACCGACTTCGGCGCCTTCATCGACCTCAACGGTCTCGACGGCCTGCTCCACATCACCGACATGTCCTGGAGCCGCATCAGCCATCCCTCCGAAATGCTCAAGGTTGGCCAGGAAATCGATGTCGTCGTCCTCGACGTCAATCGCGAAAAGGAACGGGTCAGCCTCGGCCTCAAGCAGAAGCTCGCCAACCCGTGGGACAGCATCGCCCAGAAATTCCCCGTCGGCACCAAGGTCAAGGGCAAGGTCGTCAACCTCGTCGGCTACGGCGCCTTCGTCGAACTCGAACCCGGCATCGAAGGCCTCATCCACGTCACCGAACTCTCCTGGACCAAGCGCATCGCCAAACCTTCCGATGTCCTCAAGCCCGGTCAGGAAGTCGAGGCCGTCGTGCTCGGCGTCAACCGGGATGAACAGAAAATCTCCCTCGGCATCCGCCAGCTCGAGACCAACCCGTGGGATCTGGCTCTCGCCAAATACCCCGTCGGCACCAGGGTCAAGGGCAAGATCCGCAATCTCACCAGCTACGGCGCCTTCCTCGAACTCGAAGAAGGTCTGGATGGCATGATCCACGTGTCCGACGTCTCCTGGACCCGCAAGATCAATCACCCGTCCGAAGTGCTCAAGAAGGGCGACGAAGTCGAAGCCACCGTGCTCGAAATCGACCGCCCCAACCAGCGCATCTCCCTCGGCATGAAGCAGCTCACCGAGGATCCCTGGTCCAACATCGACAAGTTCTACAAGGTCGGCGACGTCGTCACCGGCAAGGTCACCAAGCTCGCCAGCTTCGGCGCGTTCGTCGGCCTCGCCCACGACATCGACGGCCTCGTCCACATCTCCCAGGTCAGCGAGGAGCGCATCGACAAGATCAAGAACGTCCTCAAGGCCGGCCAGGACGTCACCGCCCGCGTCATCAAAATCGACCGGGGCGACCGCCGCATCGGCCTCTCCATCAAGGCCGCCAGCTACTCCGACGAGCAGCTCAAGGAAGAGCAGAAGGCCCTCGACGCCCTCAAGCCCGGCGAAGATCTCGTGGCGTTGCAACACGCCTTCGATGCCGCCGACGACAAGGTGGTCGAGTAATCTGCTTCCCCCTCATTCACGCGACCGGCGGGCTGCCCTCAGCCCGCCGGTTTTTCTTTGCCCGCATCACGTCGCCCCTATCTTCGCCGCCGCCCTCGCCCTTCACCACAGCGTCTTCCCGCCATCCAGCACCACCACGCTGCCCGTCATAAAACTGCTCGCCTCGCTCGCCAGATACAGCGCCAGCGCGCCGATCTCGCGCGGCTCGCCCCACCGTCCCATCGGAATCGCCGCCTTCACTTCGCCCTCGAACTCCGGCCGCTCGCGAATCCACCGCCGGTTCGCATCCGTCAGGAACGGCCCCGGCGCGATGCAATTCACCGTCACCCCGTGCGCCGCCCAGTCCGCCGCCACCGCCTTCGTGAACATCGCCAGCGCCGCTTTCGCCGTTTCATACGAACGCCCGCGCATCGTCTTCCCCGCCCAGAACGCGTTGATCGACGCGATGTTGATCACCCGTCCCCAGCGCCGCGGCAGCATCGCCCCGCCGATCATTTTCGTGCAAACGAACGCCTGCGTGAGATTCAAATCCACGATCCGCTGCCAGTCCGCCAGCGCCAGTTCCTCCGTGGGAACATTGATCCGCCGCCCGCCCACGTTGTTGATCAAAACGTCGATCGCCGGATACGCCGCCAGCACCCGCCGACAAAACTCCTCCGCCGCCTCCGGCTTCCCCAAATCCGCCTGCACACCCTCGACCCGCACCCCGCCCGCGCGCAAATCCGCCACCGCCGCAGCCAGATTCTGCTCGTCGCTTCCCGCAATCACCACCTCCGCCCCCGCCTCCCCCAGCGCCCGCGCCATTTCCAGCCCCAGCCCGCGACTCCCACCCGTGATCAACGCCCGCCGCCCCGTGAGTTTGAATTGATCGAGAATCGGCATGGTGCGGGTGAGTTGAACGGGCTTCTTCCTGCTTTGCTATCGAATCCAAATTCTGCGCCGTAAATCAGGCAACAAGCGCCAAAGCCCACACTCTGGACTGCGGTGACTCGTCACCGCTTTCCCAAGGCGACTTGTCGCCGTCAAACCACGGAGGACCTGAATTCGCCATGGAGCGTCCCCCTCTCGCGCCAGCGCAGGCGTGCCCTCCCATCCGTGCGTGCTCGATGCTTCGACGGCAACCAGCCGCCTGCGCCAAAGTAGTGCCCACTCACCTCCCTCCCAAGCAATCCGCCGCCCCGTCCGTCGTCTGCCCCCATCCGTGTTCCCTCCGTGTTTCATCCGTGGCTAAAAAAATCCCGTCCCCACTGCTCAATCCAGCAACCGCACCCCGCCCGTGTATTTTTTCACCACCTCCCGATCCAGTGTCAGCCCCAGCCCCGGCTTCGTCGGAATCGCCAGCATCCCGTCCGCATCCAGCTTCCAGCCGCCCGCGGTGATTTCATCAATGAACGGCGACCCCGTCAGATACTCCACGAGTTCCGTCCCCGGAAACGCCGACGCCAGGTGCAAATCCGCCGCCAACCCCACCGCCGTGTTCCATCCGTGCGGAATGAACCGCACTCCGTGCTCCTGCGCCATCCACGCAATGCGCCGCTCCTCGCTGAGGCCCCCGCACTTCGTCACATCCGGCTGGATGATGTCAAACGCCCGCGCCTCCAGCCACGGCTGAAACCCCTGCCGCCGCGTCAGCACTTCACCCCCCGCAATCGGCACCGGCGAATGCTCCCGCAGCTTCACAAAATCCTCGAGCGCATCCGGCACCAGCGCCTCCTCGAACCAATGCACGTCATACTCCGCCAGCATCTTCGCCGTGTTCAGCGCCCACTTGTAGCCATTGCACCAATGCGCGTCGCTCCCGCCCGCATCCACCATCAGCTTGTTCTCCGGTCCCACCGCTTCGCGCGCCGCCGCCACGATCGCCCGATCCACCGCCGCGCTGCGCCGCCCGAACGGTCCCCAGCCGATCTTGAACGCGCGAAACCCCTGCGCCTTCACGCGCAACAAATGCTCCCGCAGCTTCGCCGGCTCATCCATCAACAGCGACGCGTACGGTTGCACCCGCTCGCGATAACGCCCGCCCAGCAACCGCCCCACCGGCTGCCCCGTCGCCTGCCCGAGCAAATCCCACAGCGCGATGTCGATCCCGCTGATCGCGTGCGTGATCGACCCGCCGCGCCCGAGCCAGAACATGTTTTGATGCAGCTTCTCGCTCACCCGCTCCGGCTCCAGCGCGTTCTCGCCGCGATACAACGGCTCGAGCACCGCCAGCGCCGCCCGCACCAGCGCATCATTGGTGAACACACTTCCCAGTCCAACCGCGCCCTCGTCCGTATGCACGGCGACCAGCGTGTGAACACAATCCTCCGGCCGCAGCTCATTGCTCCAGCCGCCCTCGGGTGT
The DNA here is from genome assembly GCA_964623105.1 of uncultured Akkermansia sp. Lineage (GTDB taxonomy): Bacteria > Verrucomicrobiota > Verrucomicrobiia > Limisphaerales > BJHT01 > BJHT01. The sequence goes on along the minus strand of CAZUUP010000402.1, from coordinate 2,073 downwards.
CGCGCCGCGCAGTCCCGCGCAGCGAATTTCTCGTATTTTCATGGTTTGAATCGTAGCTCGACATTCCAATGTCGAGTGCTTGCAGCCCAACCCTCGCAAACTCGACATTGGAATGTCGAGCTACCTGAACGCCCGCTGAAACACCTGCACAACCGGCGCAAACCTCACCCCCGCATCCAACGGGAAAACCGGCCGCGCACATTTCGTGTGGCCGAGGCTCCGCAGATTCGCGCTCGTCGAGCCGGGCGCATCCACATCCACGTACCGCGCCGCCCAGGCCTTGAACATCTGCGGCTCGCAGTGCGGCGACTTCACCACCACCGCACCGAAATGCTTCGGGTCGCAGCCGTGCGCGAGGAAGAGCGCGCGGTCATACAAACTGACCGCCCGACTCGTGAGCACGAGCGTGAACCCGCCGCTCTGCACCACCGCCGTCCGCCCCGCCTGCCACAGCTCGCGCGTCGTCTCGCTGTGAAACCAGCCGTCCGACAACATCCGTACGCGCCCCTCGATCGCCAGCGGTGTGAAGCGCCCACGATCCAGCGCCCCGCCGACCGTTGTCTTCACCGCATTCCCCACGCCCGCCGCAAACGCCGCCGCCACCGCGCCCGGATCGACAATGGGAATCAGCGCCGTCCCGGCATATCCCGCCTCGAGCAGCGCGCGCAAAATCGCATTGCTGTCCCCCGACGCCCCCGAACTCGTCGCATCCGCCGCATCGACCAGCACCACGGTACCGAAGGGCGCTCCGCCTCCCTCTCCTCCCGTCGCGGGAGGAGCGGGCCGGGGAGAGGAGGGCCGGTTTGTTTCGAGATTCCCGGCTCCCCGCTCCTGCATCACGGGGCAGGGGAGCAGACCCGCCGCGTTTTCCACCGCGATCCGCGCCGCGTCCGCGAGACTCGTCAGCGGCACCTGCATTTTCTCGTGATGCTCCCAGAACAGATTCGCAATCCGCACCGCCTCGCGCTCCGCCCGCGCCAGATCATTGTCCGTCACCACGAAACTGTTCGAGGCCAGCGCCGGCACGTCCGTGAACGGATTCCCCCACATCATCGCCGCCGACAATCCGCCCGCGCTCGCCTCGATGGCCTTCGCCGCATTCACCGCGTGCCGGATCGAGCCGGTCTCCGTGATGAGTTCATCCCCGCGCACCAGTGCCGGCACCGTCACCTTCGCCGTCACCGGCCGCACCTCGCCCGCCACGATGCGCAACAGCAGCCGCGCCGCCCGCGCGCCCGTCCCGAAAAAATCCACATGCGGATACGTATGAAACGCCACCGCCGCATCGCTGTGCTCCAGCATCCGATCCGTCAGAATCCCGTGCAGATCGAGCGAAATCACAATCGGTACCCGCTCCCCCAGAATCTTTCGCAACTCCGCCAGCAGATACCCCTCCGGATCACCCTCGCTCTCCGTCGCCATCGCGCCGTGCAGCGAAAAATAAACCCCGTCCACCGCCGGCGCCGCCTGCACACTCGCCAGCAGCTCGCGCGCAATCCGCGCAAATGCCCCGTCCGCCAGCGTCCCGCCCGACGTGATGAAATGCGCGCTATACGTCGGCACCAGTTCCACGCCCGCCGTGGCATCAAACACACTCAACGCCCCGCCCACCTCGCTGCGCACCGTGCGATGATACCGGACAATCTCCGTGCCCCGGCGGATCGTGAAGTCCTCGTACCCGCTCAGAACCGGGTTGAACGTGGACACTTCCTGTTTGCACTCGGCGATTAAGATGCGCGGCATGGTGAATTGCCCGCGACGCTACCCCCATACCCTTGCACCCGGCAAGCAGGTTGCGAACCCGCAGCCGCCGGGATAACGACGCGGACCGCCAGCGAAAGCCATCGAACTGATTCCCCACCTGCCCCCAGTTGCCTCGCGGGCACTCCTGAGTAACAGCCGACCGGATCAGTAAGCCAAGGTGCCAACGACCGATCCCGAAAGATCGCGCTGGTCTGCGGCAGCTTCCGCTCCCCTCTCGTTAGCACCCGGTTTCAACCGGGTGTTGCCGGGCGGATGACCGAAAAACCGTTTTAACGGTTTTCCCCCGGCTTGGGAAAAACCGCTGAAGCG
>CAZUUP010000401.1:0-5862 GCA_964623105.1 uncultured Akkermansia sp. | reverse complement strand
CTGGTTTTTCGACCGGCGTCCGTGGCGGTTCCCTCTCCCAGCGGGAGAGGGTCAGGGTGAGGGGGAACGGCACCGGACGCAGCAGACGTTCCAGCAATCTCATCCAGCAGCTTCCCGGCTGTCTGCTCGACGATGTAGTCCACGATGTAACGGGGCGTGTAGTAAACGCCGCCAGCCTTGCGGACTTCCGGCTTCTCCTCGATGACGATGCCGCGGCCATGCGGACGGACGACCTTGCCAAGGAAACGTTCATAGACGCTGCCGAGAATCTCAACGGGGATTTCGTTGAACAAATACGGCGACTCATCCGCGCTCAACTCGTTGATGAAGCCCGCGAGCCATTCGTCGCCGATAATCAGCCCCTCCGTGAAGTGCGGCTTGAAGAGGTTGCCGTTGAAAAATGGGACGTGCGTGGGCGGGCGACGGTCAAGCGCACGGAAATGCCGAACCACGGCGCGCCAGAGGGAGTCCTTGGGGGCACGGATCCCACTGTTGCCGAAATCCGCCGCTGGTTCTTCGCGCAGCGAATCGAAGGGCTGCTGCTGGGCGCGGCGTCCGGTGTCTCCGTTGCCGGTGTTCTTGCGCCAGGTCTCCACGATGCTTTGGAGCGCCATTCCCGTGTCGATGTCGCGATCTTCACAGATGCGTAGAAAGAGGATGCGGTCAATGATGCGCTGGCAGGCTTCGGTGAGCCGGTCGCCATCGAGCAACTCGGAGTGATCGTTGTTTTTGTAAATGTCGGAGGCGAGATCGCGGCGGTTCTTGTCGAGGAACTCAAGGAAGTCGGTATCCAGCGCGCGGGTGCGATCGGGTTTGACGAGCCATTGCTGGCGAGCCTTGCCCTTGCCGGTGGCGCGCTTGGGCAGCCCCTCCAGCGCGGCGTCAATGCTGCCGGCGGCAATCTTGTCGCGGGAGAGCAGGTCCCAAATTTCATGGGCGATGGCTGGGTATTGCTGGAAGCCCCAACTTTTCCACTCGCCCACGCGCGGCTCGTCCAGATGGGGCTTTCCGCCGACGATGTAGATTTTCAACTCCTCGAAATCCGTGAGCACCGCGACGGGCACGCCCTTGTTCCACGCATAGCGCTTGGCTTGAAAAGCGTAGCGGGCGCTCAGCTCTTCGGCCGGTTTCTTGGCTTCGCACACGAAGCGGTCCCGCTTGTCCGCGCGAAAGAGGTAATCCGCCCGCTTGCGCCCCCCGCCGATCTGCAGGGCACTCTCAATTTCGACTTCGCGCTCCTTTTGAATCAGGCCCGCGCGGTTACCCAAGTCCCATCCCAGTGCGGCAAAAAACGGATCCAGAAAGTCCGAACGAAGCTTGGCTTCGTTGTAGTTGGCGCTCTTGAGCTCCGCGAGCCGCCGTCCGAACGATTCCACCAGCCGGTTCAGCTCCCTCTCAAAAGTCTCAAATGTGGCGGCGGTTGGCATGCCTTTGATGCTGCCTCAAGCAACACGGCACCGACAAGGGGAGAAGCACTGATCCCCCGATACGCACACAAATCCGCCCCGCCCTCACCCAAACAACGGCGCCAGCACCCGGCCATCTTCCAGCAGATTGTACGGTCGTCCCTGCGTGTCCATCGCCTCGAGATTCTCGATCCCCATCGCGTGATAAACCGTTCGTGCGACGTCCTCGGGGCCAATCGGATTGTCGGCGGGATACTCCGCGCGCGGATCCGTCCCGCCGTAGATTTGCCCGCCGCGAATCCCCCCGCCCGCCATCACCACGCTCATGCACGCCGTCCAGTGATCCCGCCCCGCGCCCGTGCGTCCGCCCGAACGTGGATCGCCAATCTTGGGCTTCCGTCCCATTTCGCTCGTGACCATCACCAGCGTGTCGTCCAGCAACCCCCGCTGCGCCAGATCCTCGATCAACGCCGAAAACCCCCGGTCAAACTCCGGCAACAAATAGTCCCGCAGGCAGTTGAAGTTGTTGCCATGCGTGTCCCAGCCCCCGGCACTCTTGCAACGGGCGGCGATGGCTTCATTCTCCTTCCAGAAGACCGTGATGAACGGCACGCCCGCTTCCGCCAGTCGCCGTGCCATGAGCAGACTCGTCCCGTTGATCGTCCGCCCGTAGCGCTCGATCGTCCTCGCCGACTCCCCGGCGATGTCAAATGCCCCCGCCGTCGCGCTCGAGGCCAGAAGCGCAAACGCCTTTTCCTGCTGCCGCACGTAATTGCGCACGGCCAGCTCATGATCCAGTTCCCGCCGCGCCCCGTTCACCGCGTCCAGCAATGCCCTCCGGTCAGTCATGCGCCCCGGCGTGATGTCCCCGTCCATCGTCAGCGTCGGCGCGCTGAACCGCAGCGGCTCGTCAAAGCTTCCGCTCAGAAAAAACGGATCGTGCTCCATGCCCAGCCGCCCCGCGAACTGTCCCGGCCGCGTGTATGGCGCCTTGCTTGGCTTGTGCGGCAGCGTGATCACCTGGGGCAGCTTCTCATGCGCCGGCCGCCGTGCGCCGATCACGCAGCCAATATGCGGCCAGTCGGTCGGCAGCGGACGCCGGTCGTTGCCCTGCTGGCGGAAGGTGAGGTCCGGCGCGTGCCCCGTGAGATTGTAATAATAACCTGCGTGATGATCGCCCGTGGCGCGGCCGTAATCGGTGATGCCGTGGACCAGCGCCAGGTGATGCGCCTGCTTCGCCGTCATCGGCAAATGCTCGCAAATCCGGAGGTCTGGCGCCGATGTCCGCATCGGCATGAACTCGCCCCGATACTCGCTCGGCGCTTCCGGCTTCATGTCCCACATGTCGATGTGCGACGAACCTCCGCACAGGAAAAACAGGATCGTGGACTTGGCTGCCTTCCGTCGTCCCGGCACCTGTGCCGCCTGCATGCCGCCGGTCGCCGGCCCGAAGCTCAGGCCCGCCAAAGCCGAAGTCGAGGCCGCCAGAAAGGCACGTCGGCTGAGTCCGGATGAGAACAAAGGTTGCTTCATGGAAAGGTCGTTTCGACGTCGCCCCCGCTCCCGATCATCAATCGCAAAAGCGGCGCCCACTTCGCATGCAAACTGCCCTCTTCCCCGGTGCCGGCAACCGCGCTAATTACCCTCGCGCATCCGGTAGAACTTCCGCAGCGAATTGGTCGCCGTCGTGTCGATCAACAACACTGTTCCGTTCTGATTCAGCACCGCCGCCGCTTCCGACCAGTTTACCAGGTCCGGCGAGGTCTCCAGCCGGTAAGTCCGCCCCGGCGTGCCGGTCACGTTGAATTGCAATCCCCGCGACGTCACAGTCGGTGCGCCGAACACCGCGCTCGGCACCGGCGGCGTAACCGTCAGCCGCACCTCCTGGCTTAGTGCCGACCCCACGAAATTGCTCACGACGAGCCGATAAAGCCCGGCATCGTTGGTGGACACCTGCACCAAGCTCAGCGAAACGTTGGTCTGTCCCACCAGGTTTGTGCCGTTGAACCGCCACTGGAACGTCAGCGGCCCGCTGCCCGCCGCCTCCGCCTCGAACACCGCCAACCCGCCCACCGCCACGCTCAACGGCAGCGGCTCCTTCGTGATCGTTGGTGCCGTTGCCGTCGGAATCGCCGTCAGGAAATAGTTGTCGAACACCAGGAAGTTGTTCCCCGGCGCACCCGTGGTCGCAATCCGCCAGACCATGTCCACATCCCCCAGGTCCAGCACCCTTCCGCTCGCGTTGAAAGGCGCCCGGCTGAACAGCGGCGCGCCGTTCAGCGACGCCGACCAGATGTTTTCCGCAAAATTGATGGCTAACCCCAGCGTGTAGCGTTCCCCGTTTTGGAATCTCACCCCGGTATCCACCAGCGGCCCGGAAGCATCGTCCCGCCATACCCGCAAGGTGGCATTGTCCAGCACCACTGCCGCCAGCAGTTCCCCCGCACGATTGTACACGCCCACGGCGAAATTGTCGTACCGGTCATCCGTCGAATCCACCACCATCAAGTCTGCCGAGAATCCCACCGCCGGTCGCCCCTGCGCCACAGGTGCGAAATTCACTGGCGGATAGACAAACACGCGATTACCACCGTTAGTCGGTGGGTTGAATCCCAGATACCCCGCGCGTCCCCCGCCAAACCCGACAATTCCTGTCGCCCCGCCTCCGTGACCGCTGCCGACCCACCCATCCGTGCCTGTCAGCGTATCCATCCCGAGCGCAAACTGCTCAAAGTCGGTCGCATACAGAACATTCGAATCCAGCGAACCCGTCAGCAGTACGTCGCCCTCCGCCCCAGCAAAGCCGTCCACCGCGATTTGATAAGTCGTCCCTCCCGTCGCCGCGAAAGTCACCGCACTCGTTGCCGTGCCCGGCGCGTCATCGTTCCCAGCCACCGGCGTCAGTGCCGTCAGCACCGTGCCGGTGTAAACCGCCAACACCGTGTCGAAATTGCTCCCCGCGGTGTGGATCACCATCCGCCCGCTCGCCGGTGCAGTCCAACTCCACCACAACGACTTCGCCGCCGTCCGCCCGGCGTGCGCCGGCTCTCCGGCCTCGGCCGTCGCGTTCACACTCACCGCATTGGTCGTGAAGGTCGTCCCCGCCAACACCTTGCGCGCCGCAAACGCATCGTTGGCCGGCACCGCATCCGACGCCGCGATCCGCAGCGCCACCGCCCCCTCCGCCCCGTTGAATCCATCCACCGCAATCCGATAAACCGTGCCTGCGGCCACATTGAACACCGCTTTGCTCGTGCCCCCGCCGCCGCTATCATCATCCATCGCCACCACATTCAACGCCGCCATGCTCGCGCCCGTGTACACCGCCAGCACGGTGTCAAAACTGCTCCCGATGGTGTCCACTTCGGCCCGCCCGGTGATTGGTGATGTCCAACTCCACCATACCGACCGACGCGCCGCGAACCCAGCATGTCCCGGCTCGCCGGCTTCCGCCGTCGCGTTGGTGTTCACCCCGGCGGTCGTCACACTCGCGCCGGTCAACGCGATCGCCCCGGCCAGATTATCATTCCCCGGACCGCCGCCCCCCAGTTGCACGGACAACGCCACATTGCCGACGCTGCCCTGATACCCGTCAACGGCGATGCGATACATCGTCCCCGCGCCCGCGTTGAACGTCAGCCGGCTGGTGTTGTTCCCGCCGCTCTGGTCATCGCTGCCCACCGGCGTCAACCCAGCGACATCCGTGCCCGTGTACACCGCCAGCACCGTGTCGAAATCACTCCCCGCCGTACTCACCGTCGCCGGCCCGGTGGACGGCGCCGTCCACGTCCACCACACCGACCGCGCCGCCGCAAATCCCGCGTGCGCCGGCTCACCCGCCTGCGCCGTCGCACCGGAATTGCGCCCCGTCGCCGACGTGCTTGCCCCCGTCAATATCGCTGCGCTGGCAAAACTGTCGTTCGCTGGACCCGCACCGCCACCCGCCAGTGACAATGACAGAGCCACATCGCCCGCCACGCCACCGTAACCATCCACGGCAATCTGATACGCCTGTCCTGCAATCGCATTGAACGTCGCCTGACTCGTCCGCGCCCCCCCGGCGTCGTCATTGCCCACCACTGCCGTCAGATTTGTCACCGCGGCGCCTGTGTACACCGCCAGTACTGTGTCAAAACTGCTCCCCACCGTGCTTGCCGTCACCACGCCTGCCGCCGGTGCTGTCCACGTCCACCACACCGACCGTGCCGCCGGACTGCCCGCATGCGCCGGTTCGCCCGGCTGCGCCGTCGCATTCTGGCTGGCTCCCGTCGCGGACGCGGTTGCCCCCACCAGCACCGCCCGGTTTTCGAAACTGTCATTCGCCGGACCAAAGCTGCTAACCCCCAGCACCGTCAGGGTCAGATTCAAGTAACCCACTCCCGTACCGTTCGTCGCGCTCAACGTCACCAGATACTGCCGCGCCAGCGTCGGCGTCCCCGTGATCTGCCCGTTGGCC
>CAZUUP010000400.1:0-5905 GCA_964623105.1 uncultured Akkermansia sp. | reverse complement strand
CCCACCTGGGTCAAGCGCCTGGAGCAAGAAATCGGCTTGATCCGCATCCAAGGCCCCGCCGCCATCTGCCTCTGGAAGCTTCCACCCGAAAAGTCACTTAAAATTCTGCTGCGAAATATGAAACATTGCCCCCCGTGCCACCGTCAGAATCGCCCAACACCTGATTAATGAAACCTCACCTCGTACTTCTCCTGCTCGCCCTTGCCAGCAAAGTCCTCACGCCCTCCACATTACCTGCGCAGGACGCGACTGCGTCGCAAACCTTCCGCCTCCACGAAGGTGTCACCGCCTACGTCGTCAATCCCGACGGCAAGGACTTCACCGTTGGCCTCGACGTGCGCGACCTCAATCTCTACGCCAACGGCCCCCGCGAAATCCTCTTCAAAGTTTACGACCCCGACGGCACGCCCGTCGTGCGCGAGATCATTCCCGACGATGGCTGCGCCACCGCCAACCAGCCCGACCGCCTCGGCGGCTGGGACCATGAGTTACAGGCTTATATCAACCACTATGCCAAAGGCACCGTGCCCTCCTATCGCTGGAGCGCCTGGTCCGAACCTTCCCGCCTCAAGACCCAGGTGGCCCGCACCTTCGACCGCCCCATCAAGGGCGGCAAACGCGGCATCTACCGCGTCGTCCTTGCCGGCACGCCCGATCACTATGTCACCCTGCGCCTCACCGCCGGTCTGAAATACGGCGTTGCCGGACATCCCACCTTCATCCACGGCCACGGCGACATGTTCAAGAAGGCCTACATCTACGTCCCCAAAGGCACCTCCGGCGTCTTCCTCGCCATCGCCGAGCCGGACGAGCCGCGCAACCGCCAGTTCAAACTCACCGCCCCGGACGGCACCGTGCTCTTCGAGGGCGTCGCCACTGGCGGCTACAACTCAAACGAAGGGAACCATTGGAAGCCCCGCAACCAGTCCTTCGCCGCCGCCAGCAAGACCGCCCAGTTCGATGGCAAACTCCTCACGCTCGACGTCTCCAGCGGCCCCAACGATTACCTGCTCAAAGTCACCCTCCAGCAACCCCGCAAGGACGCCTTCGCCGATTACGTCGGCTTCGGCGCCAGCGCCATCTTCTGCCCCGACGAAGCCACCGCCAACGCCATCGCCGGTGGCACCATCGTCGAGGACGACCTGGTCTTTTGGCACCCATTCCAAGTGCGCTTCCATCAGTGGCTCAAGAAAAACGCCGCCATCAACCCCGAGCTGCTCAAGGAACTCCAGGCGCTCTTCAACGGCTTTCGCCTCCTTGAGACCAGCGACGGTCGCGGCTCCGCCTCCTGGAGCAACTGGGCCTATGCCATGGGTTACTACGGTTGCCGGGTTTTCCAACCCGGCTGGCAGCTCATGCAACGCAACGACGTCGCCCCCGAACTCAAGGCCATCATCAAGGAAGGTCTCATCATGGCCGGCGACCGCCTGAGCTTCGCCACCCACATCGAGAAGGTTAACGGCAACGCCTTCTCCCAGATCAACGTCGCCCTCTGGTACTCCCACCGCGCCACGGGCGATGCCTTGCAAAAGGAACGCTTCGAAACCTTCTGGCAGCGCTGGACCACCGAGGGCTGGGGAGTCGGCAGCGGCCTCAGCAAATCCGGCGATTCCCAGGAACACTTCGCCCACGACATGAACTACGGCTCCTATCTCCTCGACAACTGGATGCCCACCGGCAACCAGTGGGTCCGCACCGGCGGCATCCTCAAGGACGCCACCGACGATCCGCGCTTCCAGAAAGTCGTCGATCGCTACAAGGAACTCTACACCTACCTCCACTGCCGCGAACAGAGCGGCGCACCCGTCGCCGCCAACCCCTGGTCCTCCCGCACCTTCTCCGCCGCCCACCTCGGCTCCAAAAACTGGGAATCCCCCGAGTTCAAATGGAAAGGCGAACCCGGCCCCGACCTCACCGCCAGCGTCAACGCCGGCAACGAATGGTTCGCCGCCCGGCGCAAAGGCTACTACGCCCTCACCTTCCACGGACGCCTGGCCCCCGAATGGATGAGCCAGTGTTTCTCCGGTCAACTCGGCTTTGGCGGCGGCATCCTCTGTCAACTGACCATCCCCGGCCGAGGCCCCGTCCTCGCCGCCACCCAGACCGACAGTTACGGCGGCGGCATGCACCCCAGCAACTGGCGCAACCTGCACATGCACTCCATCGTCGGCGAACGCTGGGATGGCGCGCCCGTGATCTCCGGCATCAGCGAACACGCCGACGCCAAGCTCGACGGCAACACCGTAACCAGCTCCGGCGAAATCCGCGGTGCACACCTCCGCGTCGCCCGTTCCTATACCCACAACCCCGACAGCATCGATTGCTCCGTCGCCCTCGCCGAGTCCGACTACGCCCAGGTGATGTCCATTTGGAGCCACGATCGCCTCTGGTCGGAGCTGCGCCTCGCCTACGAAATGATCCCCTACCTCAACAAAGCCCCCGACGGCAAAACCCCCACCAAGGTCACCAGCGCCGAAGGTGCCGCCCTCACCACCGAACCCGTCAGCACTCAGAAAATCCGCATCGACCGCGGTGGTTTCGGCGTCGAGATCCAACTCGAGAAGCCGATGAAAGTCCTCCTCGGCGCCAATCGCACCGTCCTCATTCAAATCACCGCCGAAGGACCCAAACCCACTCCCGCAAAAAACGTCGCGCTTAAATACCGCCTCGTTCCCTTCGGCAACTGATTCGTTCCCGGCGCCCCCGGCGGATACCAATCACAGCAAGCTCCTCCCAGCCTGGCCGCCCTCTTTGCGCCCCTTTGCGCTCTTTGCGGCAAGCCAACCTCCGCATGCCCACCCCGCCGCACCCCGCTCACCGCTCCGGAAGATAATCCGGCAGCGGCTTCAACAGCCCGGATTTCACCAGCGCCAGGATCAATCCCGTATAAACCAGCGAAATCGCCAGATCCCGCAGCACCGCCTTCCGCGTATATGGGGCCGTCTCACCGCTCACCGCCTGCGCCCCGCCACGGTGCATCAGCACAAACCCCAACACATTCGTCAGCCAATACCCCAGGATGAAACACGCCGTGAACGCCGGCCGGTGAATCCAGCTCACGACCCAGGCAAACGCCAGCGCCAGCGGAACATTCACAAACAAATCGTTCCACCACGACAACGGCGACAGCATAAAGCCCACGAAAGCCAGTGCCCCGCCTTTAACCCTGTGCTGCCACTTTTTCACGCAATCAAAACCGCCCCGCCCCCCCGGCGGCTCCGCATCTCCAACCTTCCTTTGGCGCAAACTCAGCGCTTGGCGCCCGCCGTCCCTGCCTTGAAAAAAGCCTCGCGCGCCGCCGTGGGATTGTAACCCGCGACCACCGGCTGTCGCCCCTGCAAATGCTTTTCCAGGTTCGGCCGATACGCCTTCTCAGACATCGGCATCCGCAGGCTCACCTGCTTGTCGCCGGGTTTCCCCATCCGCACCACCAGAACATTCTCCTCATGCCGCAACTCACCGCCCGCCGCCGCCAGCGCACGCGCCATCCGTCCCGCGTTGGCATCCTGCAAAAAGGCCTTTTCATACTCCGCCCCCGACATCGGCATCCGATACTCGATCCGGTTCCCCTCGATCGTCAGGCAGTTCTCCTTGCGATCCAGCCAGCGCTGGTTGATCAACCGCTGCTCCGCCGGCCGGTCCTCCTTCGCCGCCTCTTCCGTCAGCCACCCGCGCAAAACCCGGTTCGCCGCCGGCACCAGCGCCGACACCTTGCGCACCGTCACCCGCTGCGTCCCGCACAGCCGCTTCTGCCCATCGAGGTGAAACTCCCCGTTTTCCACCCGCACGTTGTCCAGCAACAACCGCATGAGCGCCTCACCGTCCCGTTTCTGCGCCACTTTCCGCGCCAACTCCTCACCCTCCCCGCCCGGCGTCGCCGCCAGCGAATTCTGCAGCGCCTCTTCGATCCGGCTTCGGGTGAACTCGAAAATCCAGTTCGCGAAAAAGAACGTCCGCTGCCCCTTGAGAACCGAATCCAACTGCTCGACCTCCTCCTTTGACAATTCCCCTTCCCCGTCGCCCGCGAACAACCCGTGATACTCCTGAAACACCCGCGCCTCATCCGCCTTCGGATCATGTTGATACGTCACCGTCTGCTCCACCCACTCGAGGCATCCGCTCAACGCCAGCGCGCAAGCACCGGCGACCAAGGTCAGGATCATGCTTTTTCTCATGCCGGTCAGTATCCCCGACCTCCACCGGACCGGCAAGCTCCCTCGCATGTATTACAACCGTCCACCCATCCGCCATCCCCAAGCGGCCGCCCTCAACCCGCCAGCAACCCCTTCACCACCGTCCCCTCCACATCCGTCAGCCGATATTCCCGCCCCTGGAAACGGAACGTCATCCGCTCGTGATCCACCCCCAGGCAGTTCAGCAACGTCGCATTCAAGTCATGCACATGCACCGGATCACGCACCACATTGTAACCAAAATCATCCGTCTCCCCATAAACCACCCCGCCCTTGATTCCCCCGCCAGCCAGCCACATCGAGAAACACCGCCCGTGATGATCCCGCCCGTAATCATCCTTTAAACCACCCTGCCCATACACCGTCCGCCCAAACTCCCCGCCCCACACCACGAGGGTTTCCTCCAACATGCCCCGCTGTTTTAAATCCATGATCAATGCCGCCTGCGCCTGATCCACATCCCGGCACTGCTTCGGCAGATTCGTCACCAACCCCCCGTGCAAATCCCACCCGCGATGATACAACTGGATGCACCGCACCCCGCGTTCCGCCAACCGCCGCGCCAGCAGACAGTTGGCCGCGAACGTCCCCGGCTTTCGCGCCTCCGGTCCATACAGGGCGAACACCGACTCCGGCTCCGACCCCACGTCGGTCAGTTCCGGCACGCTCGCCTGCATCCGGAACGCCAGTTCATACTGCGCGATTCGCGTCGCAATCTCCGGATCCTGCAACCGCTCCCGCTGCATCTCATTCAACGCCGCCAGTCCGTCCAGCATCTTCCGCCGCAACCCCCGGTCCATCCCCGGCGGATCAGACAGGAACAACACCGGGTCCGCCCCGCTTCGCAGCTTCACCCCCTGATGGCTCGATGGCAGAAAACCCGCGCCCCACAACCGGTCCAGCAGACCCTGGTTCGCATCCTTCCCGCTCCCATGCGAAATCATCACCACAAACGCCGGCAAATCCCGCGCCTCGCTTCCCAACCCATACGCCAGCCACGCACCCAGCGACGGCCGTCCCGGCTGCTGCGAACCCGTCTGCATGAACGTGATCGCCGGATCGTGATTGATCGCCTCCGTATGCAGCGACCGCACGATGCACAACTCATCCACCACCCGCGCCGTATGCGGCAGCAACTCCCCCAACCACGCCCCGCTCCGCCCCTGCTGCGCAAACCCAAACTTCGATGCCACGACCGGAAACGACTTTTGCCCCGAAGTCATCCCCGTCAACCGCTGCCCCTTCCGGATTGAATCCGGCAACTCCGTCCCCTGCAACGCCCGCAGCTTCGGCTTGTAATCCAGCAACTCGAGATGCGACGGCCCGCCCGACTGAAACAAATAGATCACCCGCTTGGCCCGCGGCGCAAAATGCGTCACCGCCCCTGCTGCCTGCCCCTCACGCCCCAACAATCCCAGCAATGCCGCCGTCCCCACCGCCGAACGTCCCAGAAACGCCCGCCGCGTAAGTCCCGCAGCCCATTCCCATCGCTCATTCATAAACGCTCAAACTCGCCCCGCTCGGTTGCCGTTCCCGAGAACGCAAGCAGGCTAAACTTCGCCCCGCTCCATGTCCATCGCGTCTCTGTGATCCACCTGAAATCGACCCAAAACAGCTCTCGCCCAGCTGAAACAATCGAGCGGGGACTGCGGAGAGAGCGCCAGTGGCGGGCAGTTTTCGGTGGCCTGCCGGGAACTTCACCGCCCGTTTGG
>CAZUUP010000399.1:0-5907 GCA_964623105.1 uncultured Akkermansia sp. | reverse complement strand
CGTCACCAGATACTGCCGCGCCAGCGTCGGCGTCCCCGTGATCTGCCCGTTGGCCACATTGACCGTCAGCTCCGAAGGCAATCCCGCCGCCCCGAACCCCGTGGGGCTGTTGCTGGCCGTGATCCGGTAATTGAACGGACTGCCCGCCGTCACACTTGCCGTCGCCGCGCTCGTGATCACCGGCACTCCCAACGCCGGCGGATTGATCGTCACCGTCAACACCCGCCCCCCCGACCCGGCCGCGTTGGCCGCCGACAGATTCACCGTGAACGTCCCCGCCTGCGTCGGCACTCCCGCGATCGCCCCCGTCCCCGTGTTGAGTTGCAGCCCGGGCGGCAGGCCCGTGGCCCCAAAGCTCGTCGGCTCGTTGGTCGCCGTGATGCTGTAACTGAACGCCACGCCCACCGTTCCCGTCGCCGAACTCGCGCTCGTGATTCCGGGCGGCAACACCAGAGTGCCCGAACCGATCGCGATGTTCAGCGCGCCGTTGCCCGTTCCTCCCGATCCTGTCGCCGTCAACGCCACCGCAAAATTCCCCGCCTGCGTCGGCGTCCCGGAAATCACTCCGCTTCCCGCCGCCATCGTCAACCCCGGCGGCAGCCCGGTCGCGCCAAAACTCGTCGCCCCCGCCGCCACCACGGTGAAGCTGAACGCCCGCCCCACCACTCCATTCGTGGCCGTCGCGCTCGTGATCACTGGCGCGTTCAGGCCGTAATCCACATACGCCACCGTCGTGGAATTGTCCGCCGATCCCGGAATCCCCACCGTCGCCACCGCCAGCGTCTGCCCCGTCGCATCCGTCAGCCGGAAATCCGACACCCCCGCCACGTCGCCCGCCTCCGTGTCCTGCACCACCAGATAATACCGCCGCAGTCCGCTGACCGCGAGGTCCGACAGGTCAAAGACAAATGTCCCGTTCCCCGCCGCCGTCGTCCCATCAAATCCAAACCCGCCGCCCTGCCGTTGCAACGCGCCCGGCTCGAAATAGCTCGCCGGAGTCGTGGCCGTGGTGGCCGACACGCCCAGCCGCACCCGCAAATCGGCGCGAAACTTGTGGTTCAGCGTGAACTGCGCGAGCAATCGCGGCGCCTGCGCCGGACGGGCCGAGAAATAATACGCCTCGTTGTACCACCACGCCGTCCGGCTGCTCCCCAACGAACCGGGTGCCCGGTTGCTCTGCCCGCTCACTCCCGCCACTGCGCTGGTCGGCCGCAGCGCATCATACGCAATCCACATGAAACCATCGTTCCCCCAGTCCGTTCCCCACGAGTTGCAAATCCGCAGCGCCCCCTTCTCGCCCGCGTCCACCACGCCGTTCTTGTTGATGTCCACCCACAGGTCGTCGTTGTAACCCACCACCGTCATCGCGTGCCCGCTGCTCTCGGCCTTTACGTAACTCACCGCTTGATCCCCGCCAAAGGCGTCATCTGCCGTCGTGGCCGGATCATTCGCCACCGGCACATACTGCCAGCCAAACACGTCCGTCGCGTACAGCAGTGCATAGCCGTTGGCCAGCAGCCGCTTGAGATTCTGCAACCCCGCCGCCGTGTGGATGTTTTGCACGACCCCTGCGTCCGTCATCCGGTAATTCACCGCGTTGCGCCATACCGCCGCCGTCCGCGCCCACTCGCGATAACTCGACGGCGTGTTCACGCCGCTATAGGGCCACTCCGCCCAGGTTGCGCCCCCGTGTTTGACCAGCATCTCGATGGTTTCCGTGAACCACGATCCGCCATCCTGCCCGTCGTTGACCATCGGGTACGTCCATTTGGGCGAAAGCTTCGTCGCATTGTTCTCGTTCCGGTTGTTCCACCCGCGCGCCAGCCCCAGCATGTGCGTCCCCACGTAATACGTCGTCGAAAACGACGCGCATGATCCGATGCTCCCCTGGTTGCGGACCGGCGGAAATGACGGCAACTGGCTGTTGTCCACCGCCGAAGGCAATGCCCCACCGTCCGTCAACCCCTGCGCCTGCACCCGGCCCCACGGCCGCACCTCGGCCCCCTGCGGCACCGCCTCCAGCGCCAGCGGAATCAACCCCCGCCCGCGCCGTTCCGCATTCACCCGGTCCACCGCCAGCTGATTCAACCCCACCGAGCCCACCTTGACCCATTGGTCGTCCATCCACACCCGCTCGGTGTCCTTCGGCGGACGCAAGCCCGTCGCCCGCGGCACCACCGGGGCGTTCTGCGCCATTGCCCCCGTCACCACCAGCAACAGCGCCACCAGGATTCCGCCCATTCCAGCACGTGTGATTTTCATAAAGTTATCGGGACCAGCCGGGTTGAATTCCCCGCACTCTCGCCTCCCGTCCACGAATCGTCAAAACGAATGGAATACCCCCGCGAAATCCCCCGGAAAAGGACGGACCAACGCACGCAAATCCACGTCCGTCACCGCCCCTTTGCCCTGCGCCAACGTCCGCCTTCAACCTCACGCCGCATCCGCCGCCACAATCGCCGCCGCCAATTCCGTCAGTCCATCCACCACCATCGCCCGCGCCACCTTCTCCGGTTGTGCCCGTTCGAACTCCGCCCCGTACCCCGTGCGCACCAGAAAACTACGTCGCACCCCCGCATTCCAGCCGCACTCGAGGTCGATCAGCTTGTCGCCCACCATGTAACACTGCGCCAGGTCCAGGCCGAATTCGTCCCGCGCATCGAGAAGAAACTGCGGCGATGGCTTGCGTCCACGGCTCGGTTGCTCCGGCGCCTCCGGAGCGAAATAGATTTTCTCGAAGCGCACCCCTTCCCGCGCCAGTTCGTCAGTCACCCGCCGGTTCACCCGGTGCATGTCCTCCAGTGTGTAGTAACCGCGGCCAATCCCGGATTGATTCGTGACAATGATGAGCAGATAGCCCGCCTCCATCAGCCGTCGCAACGCCGCTCCTGCTCCCGGAAACAGGACCACATCCTCCGGCCGGCACAGGTAATTCTTCTCGACCACCAATGTGCCGTCCCGATCCAGAAAAACCGCCCGGCACGGCCGGACTGACTGCCGCCCCGTGAAACTTTCGGCCGCCGCGCTCATGGCGCGCGCTCGAAACTCGCGAGCAGTTCCTCCGGGGTCACCGTCGCGGTGCCCACCTTGCCCACGACCACCCCCGCCGCGTGGTTCGAGAAAATCGCGGCCTCCAGCGGCGACGCACCCGCCACAATCGCCAGCGTGAACGACGCAATCACCGTGTCCCCCGCCCCCGACACGTCGAACACCTCCTGCGCCATCGTCGGAATATGAAACGGCGCCTGCCCCCGCTGACAAAGCAACATCCCCTGGTCCCCCAGCGTGATTAGCAACAGCGCGGGGCGCAAACTCCCCAACAACCGCTCCGCCACGCCCAGCAACGACGCGTCCTTCAACGGATCCCCCTGCCGCCGTCCGTCTGTCACGCCCGCCAGTTCAAACGCCTCCTTCCGGTTCGGCGTGATGAGCGACAGGCCCGCCAAATCAAGATGGTGCACCGGCTTCGGATCAACGCTCAACCAGATGCCCCGCGCCCGGCAACGTCGTTTGAGTTCGTCCAGCAGCGGTTGTGTGACCACCCCCTTGCCATAGTCCCCGATGATCAGCGCGTCGGCCTTGGGCAGTTGATGTTCGAGCACTTTCAACAGTTTGCCGCGCGTCGCGGCGTCAATGTCCGCTCGCGTCTCGCGATCCACCCGCGCGACCTGCTGCTGTTGTGCGATCACCCGTGTCTTCTTGGTCGTCATCCGCCCCGGCACCGGCAGCAACCCGCGGCAATCCACCGCGTTGGCTGAAAGCAGCGCGTGCAACTGCTCCCCTGCGGGATCATTCCCGCAAACCCCCAGCAACTCCGTGCCGGCCCCAAACGCCGTCAGGTTGCGGGCCACGTTCGCCGCCCCGCCCGGCATGAAACTCTCGCGCTCGAATTCCACCACCGGCACCGGCGCCTCCGGCGAAATGCGGTTCACGTTGCCCCAGATGAACTGGTCGAGCATCACGTCACCCAGCACCAGCACGCGGGAATGCCCCGCGCGTTCCAGCAGTTCGCGCACTCGGGTGGTGGGCAGTGAAGTCATCCTGGTGAATCGCGGTTCTGCGGTGGTTCAGGTTCAGTTCAGGAACGCCGTCAGCGGACTCGTCGGGCTGGCCGTGTCCAATGCCGCCCCAAGGCCAAGCTCATACGCGGTCCGCCCCGCCTCGACCGCCAGCTTGAACGCCACCGCCATCCGGCTGGGATCGCTGGCAATCGCAATTGCCGTGTTTACGAGCACCGCGTCCGCCCCCAGTTCCATCGCCTCCGCCGCGTGACTCGGCGCGCCAATGCCCGCATCCACCACCACCGGCACCGTCGCCTGCTCGATGATGATCCGGATTTGGTCGCGCGTTTGCAGCCCGCGATTGGAGCCGATCGGCGACCCCAGCGGCATCACCGTCGCCGTCCCGGCCTCTTGCAATCGTTTCGCCAGCACCGGATCGGCATTGATGTACGGCAGCACCACGAAACCCTCGCGCACCAGGATTTCCGCCGCCTTGAACGTTTCAATCGGGTCGGGAAGCAGGTAACGCGGATCCGGATGAATCTCCAGTTTGACCCATTTCGGCAAACCTGCCGCCACCGCCAACCGGGCCAGCCGCACCGCCTCGTCCGCATTCATGGCGCCGCTCGTGTTCGGCAACAACAGGTACTTCTGCGGATCGATGAATTCCAAAATGTTGGCAAACGGATCCTTCCGCCCGCTCAAGTCCGCCCGCCGCAACGCCACCGTCACGATCTCCGTCCCGCTGGCCGCCAGCCCGTCGCGCATCGACTCCGGCGACGGAAACTTCCCCGTCCCCAGCAACAGTCGTGAGCGAAACGAACGCCCTGCAATCGTTAATGATCCTTCCGACATTGGGGGCGGACGATAGGAGAGGGTTGCCCGATTGTCTAATCCCGATTGCGCCCGCCGCGCGCGGACTACGCATCATCAGGCGGATGAACTCGCGTTCCTTCGGGCCACATGAACGGCCCGTCGGCCCGTAGGGCACGTCTGTCCTCAGCGCGCCGCCCGCCCGCCGTCCCTCCTTCTCTCCCTCTCTCCTTCCGCCCTGTTCACCCTTTCACCACCCCCGGTCCGCCCCGCCGTTCCGTAAACCCCAGCCCCACATACACCAGCAGCGCTCCGGCAAGTGAAGCGAGATAAGGCAGTTCCCATTTCCACAGATAAGTCGCCGCCAGCCAGACCCCGACGCCAGCCGCCAAAGCGCCTGCCGCAGCCCGCGCGCCACCAAAGCCCCCCGCCAGGCCAAAAACCATGACGACAAAAATCCCCGCGCTGCCAAACGACGACGCGCTCTCCACCAGTTCAAAAATGCTCTCCGCCTGCAACGCCAACCCCAGCGCAATCACGCCGCCCACCGCAACCCCCACCCGTGCCACCCGAACCTTCCGCGCCTCGCTCAAACCCGGCATCAACGGCACAACGAGATTGTGCGACACCACCGCCGACGCCGCCAGCAGCGTGCTGTCCACCGTCGAAAGAATCGCCGAAACCAGCGCCCCCACGAACACAATGTAGAAAAACGTCGGCAGATGCTTCTGCGCCACCAGCGGCAGAATCTGCTCCGGATCCTGCAAGTTCGGCACCAGCGAGACCCCCACCAGTCCGATGAACGCCGGAATGACGCCGATGACCAGATACAGCCCCGCGCCGGCCATCGCAGAACGGCGTGCGATTTCCGGTGAGCGTGCGGCAAGGATGCGGGCGACCAGTTCCTGCGCCACCACCGAACCGCAGACGGGCACCGCCCATGCCTCGAGCGTTTTCAGGAGCTGCGTTTCGCCGCCGAACAGTTTCAGCCGCGCCGGGTCCACGGCCTGCCACGCCGTCGTGAGCGCATTCATATCTCCGCACAGGGCTGCCAGCACCGCTTGCTGCGCTGCCGGCACGCCTTCCATCTGGC
>CAZUUP010000398.1:0-5930 GCA_964623105.1 uncultured Akkermansia sp. | reverse complement strand
TTCATCGAGGGCGACGGCATCGGCATCGACATCACGCCGGTCATGATCAAGGTCATCGACGCGGCGGTGGACAAGGCTTATGGCGGCAAGAAGAAAATCCACTGGATGGAAGTTTACGCCGGCGAAAAGTCGACCCGGCTGTACGGCCCCGACGAATGGCTGCCCAAGGAAACCTTCGATGCCTTGAAGGAGTACTCCGTATCGATCAAGGGGCCGATGACGACCCCGGTCGGCGGTGGCATTCGCTCGCTGAACGTGGCGCTGCGCCAGGAGCTCGATCTCTACCAGTGCGTCCGCCCGGTGCAGTATTTCAAGGGCGTTCCGTCGCCGTTGAAGCACCCGGAACTGGTCAATATGGTCATCTTTCGCGAGAACACCGAGGACATCTACGCCGGTATCGAATGGGCCGTCGGTTCGGAAGGCGTCAGGAAGGTCGTCAAGTTCCTGCAGGAGGAAATGGGCGTCAAGAAAATCCGCTTCCCGGAAAGTTCGGGTATCGGCATCAAGCCGGTTTCCGTGGAGGGGACTTCGCGCCTGGTGCGTGCTGCGATCAAGTACGCCATCGACAACGATCGCAAGTCGGTGACCATCGTGCACAAGGGCAACATCATGAAATTCACCGAGGGCGCCTTCCGCGACTGGGCTTACAATGCCTCCGAGCGTATCTACGGCGACAAGGTTTACACCTGGTCGAAATGGGAGCGCACCAAGAAGGAAAAGGGCGAGGAAGCCGCCAATGCCGAGCAGAAGGCCGCGCTGGCCGCCGGTGCCGTCCTCATCAAGGACGCCATCGCTGACATCGCCCTCCAGCAGGTGCTCACGCGCCCGACCGATTTCGATGTCATTGCCACGCTTAACCTCAACGGGGACTACCTGAGCGACGCCCTCGCGGCGCAGGTCGGCGGCATCGGCATCGCTCCCGGCGGCAACATCAACTACGTCACCGGGCACGCTATCTTCGAGGCCACCCACGGCACCGCCCCGAAATACGCCGGCAAGGATGTTGTCAACCCCGGCTCCGTGGTGCTCTCCGGCGAGATGATGCTCCGCCATCTCGGCTGGGTCGAGGCTGCCGACCTCATTCTCAAGGGTCTCAACGGTGCCATCGCCAGCAAGCGCGTCACCTACGATTTCGCCCGCCTCATGGATGGCGCCACCGAAATCAAATGCTCCCAGTTCGGCGACAACATCATCGCCCACATGTAACTGTCGCCTCTGCCCGCCGCAGGCTGCTGCGGCGCAGCGCACCTTTGTCACCGGCTGCGGAAACTGCTTCCGCAGCCGGTTTGGTTTTCAGCACCCCACGTCGATATCCGCATTCGCCCCAGCCGAGGATTCAATCTGAACCAGCGAACGCTCAACGCCCGGCGGCAGCAGCAATGGCTTCGGCCACAGTCTTGATGCCGGCCGGTTGGTAGGCATCGAACGGACCATCGGCACTTCCCTTGGGCCAGGTGGCTGGATCGGCATAAATGCCGTCGTCCTTATACTCCTTCTGCAAGCGGGCAATCTCGGATTTCAATTCGGCGAACTTGGCCATGACTTCAGGTTTCGCGGCGTCCCCGGCCGAATGGAGCAGGTTGCGCTGTTCGGTGGGATCCTTGGCGAGGTCAAACAGCTCGTAGGCGTCCTTTTTCCAGTAATGGATCAACTTGTGCGTCGCCGTGCGAACGCCGTAGTGCGCGGCGGTGTTGTGATGGCCGGGATCGTGGTAATAGCGGTAGTAGAAGCTTGTCCGCCAATCCGCCGGTGCTTCCCCGCGGAGCAGCGGGACGAGCGAACGGCCTTGCATCGACGCCGGAACTGGCAGGCCGGCCAGATCGATAAAGGTCGGCGCCAGATCAATGTTGCCAACAAACTGCGCGGGAACATTGCCGGCCTTGATTCCCGGGCCACGCGCCAGGAGCGGCACCCGCAAACCGGGTTCATACATGAAGCGTTTGTCGTAGAGCCCAAGGTCACCGAGATACCATCCGTTGTCGGCGGAATAGATGACCACCGTGTTCTTCGCCAACCCGGTCTGCTCAAGGTAATCGAGAACCTTGCCCACTCCGTCATCCACGCCCTGAACGCAGGCGAGGTAGTCGCGCATGTAACGCTGGTATTTCCATTTGACCAGCTCCTTGCCGGTCAAAAGCTTGCCGTCCACCGTCAGTTCTGTCGGCTTCTCATTCAGCCACTTTTGCAACATCGGGCCTTTCAGGTCTGGCGGCGGTTGCAGCTTCAAATCGCGGCGTGTGAGGTCGCGGGCGACGGTCTGCTGGTTGGTCGGCAGCGCCGCAGGCCGGGTGGCGTAGTCGTCCCACAGCGTGTCTGGTTCGGGAATGATCTTGTCCTTGAACATCTCGATGTGCCGCGTCGCCGGTTCCCATGCTCGGTGCGGCGCCTTCTGGTGCAGCATGAGGAAAAACGGCTTGTCCTGCGGACGCGTCTTCAGGAATTCGATCCCGAGGTCGGTGGTGATGTCCGTGCAGTGGCCCTCGATGGTCAGCTTGCGTCTGGCGACCAGAAAGACCGGATTCCAATACGCGCCCTGTCCCGGAAGGACAATCCAGCGGTCGAACCCCGTCGGGTCGGAGCCGAGGTGCCATTTGCCGATCATGCCGGTGTGATATCCGCCGGCTTGCAGGCGCTTGGCGACATGGTCACGCGTGCCGTCGAAGCGATTGAAAACCGGCACCCCATTGACATGCGAATACTGACCGGTGAGCAGCGTGGCGCGACTCGGGGTGCAGATGGAATTGCTGACAAACGAATTCGCAAACCGCGCCCCTCCCCTGGCGATCCGGTCGATGTGCGGCGTAGCGTTAACCTTCGAACCATACGCGGAGATGGCGTGCTGGGCATGGTCATCCGAGAAGATGAAGAGAATGTTCGGCCGCTCCGCCGCGGGGGAAAAACTTGCCAGGGTCAATGAAGCGAGCAAGACGGCAAGGAGAGAGATGGTTTTCATATTGGGCTGGGGTACCGCTTTGCTAAGGTTTCGCATTTCTCGAAGCCTGCCACTTCGGCTGCCACTCCGGCAACTCCGAGCGCGCAGTTTTGAGGTAGGCGCCGATCGTCTCCGCAATGCCCGGATGGGCGGCGGCCACGTTGGTCTTCTCGGCGACATCGCTTGCCTGATCGAAAAGCACGATGGCTTGGTCAGGGCCGCCGCTGCGGATGCCCTTCCACCGGCCTTGATACAACGCCGCCTGCTTGAAGCCCCCCTCGTGAAATTCCCAGTACAGAAACTCATGCCGCTTTTGGGCTCCGGACCGCCCGAGCAGGACGGGCACGATGCTGATGCCATCCGTCTTCTCCGGTGCCGGCAACCCGGCCAGTTCAGACGCGGTGGGCAGCCAGTCCGCGAAATAACCAACGTGCGCGGATTCGCCCCCGGCCTTCACCTTGCCTGGCCACCAGACGATGAACGGCACCCGTATGCCGCCATCCGTCAGCGAGCGTTTGATGCCGGTGTAGGGACCGGAAGGATTGAAGCGCTTGAGGTCGTGTTTGCTCTCGTTGTGCGGTCCATTGTCGCTGGTAAACACAACCAGCGTGTTTTCCGCGAGGCCGAGCGTCTTCAAATGCTCCAGCATGCGCCCAACATAGCCATCCAGCCGCGCAATCATCGCGGCCTGCCCCTTGTCCTGCGGCGGCCAGTCCCGGTCGGCATAAGGGCCGTAGTCGGGGACATGCGCCCCGTCGCCGAGACGGCTGCTGCGCTCGTTGTTCGCATGGGGAATCACCATGCTCCAATATAGAAAGAACGGCCGCGCTTTGTTTTCGCTGACGAATTTCATCGCGGCATCCGCAAAAAGGTCGTCGGCAAACACCTTGGCCTCGGTGGCGTAGCCCGCGCCGTGTTCGCCCACGGCCGTGACCACGTTCGGCAACTGCACCCGCTCCTCGTTGCGCCAGAGGAACGCCGGGAAGTGATTGTGTGCATGGCTCTGGTTGAGATAGCCGAAGAACTCATCGAAGCCTTGCTTGCGCGGCAAACCGCTTTCCGCCGCGCCTACGTCACCAAGCCCCCACTTCCCGATGAGAGCCGTCCGGTATCCCGCCTTTTGCAACACCGACGCCACCGTGACATCTCCCGCCTTCAACGCCTGCGCAGCCGGATTCGCCGCGCCGGCATTGCCACGCACGCGGGTATGGCCATGATGCAATCCGGTCATCAACACGCTGCGCGACGGCGCGCACACCGTGGCTCCGGCATAGTAATGGGTGAAGCGCATCCCCTCGCGCGCCATGCGATCGAGATGCGGCGTGGCGATGATCTTCTGCCCGTAACAGCCCAACTCGCCATAGCCCAGATCATCGGCCATGATCCAGATCAGGTTGGGCCGGTCCGCAGCCGCAGCAGCCAGCGGCAACAAAGTGAGAAGAAGCGCGAAAATGGTGTGCATGGTGTTCAATGGGAACCGGGTTTCTGCCACGGCGTCGCTCCGCCCCTTTGGATATGCCGACGCAGAGCGGCACCAAGCTCGTTGACAATTCTCTTGTTCGTCGCGACGAGGTTTACCTTTTCCTGCGGGTCGGACTTGAGATTGTAAAGCTCCTGCGGCGACCAAGGGTCGTTCTGCATGAGTTTCCAGTCGCCGCGGATGATCGCCTCGTAACTCTTGCCCCCATACTGCGGGCCGCCCTCTCGGCGCACAAAGTATAGGTCACGCGGCGCGGAGATATTTCCCCCCTGGAGCGCGGACACGAGGCTAACCGCATCGAGTTCAGGCGGCAGTTTCGCACCGGCGAGTTCGAGGCACGTGGGAAAAAGATCGAAGTTCAGCCCGGCGTAGTCGCTGCGGCCACCGGCCTTGACCTGCGCGGGCCAGCGCACCATGAACGGCACGCGCAAGCCACCATCGTAGTGATCCTGCTTGCCGCCGCGCCAAGGCGCGTTGCTCTGTGCATGCGGCAGCGAGCCGCCGTTGTCTGCCGTGAAGACAACCACGGTGTCCTGCTCCAGCCCTGCCTCTTTCAGGACGGCCAGCACGCGACCAACGCACTGATCAAGATGCTCGACGAAGGCCACGTTCCGGGCGCGCTTCTCGTCAAGTTGGGGTGCGCGGGACTTCACCCTCGCCAGCCATTCCGCGGGCGGTTCGATGGGGAAATGCGGCGCATTGTACGCCAGATACAGAAAGAACGGCCGCCCGGCCTTGGCGCGCTCGCGAAGATAATCGCCCGCCCAATCGGTGAAGATTTCCGTCGCGTGCCCCGTGGGCTCGATCACCTCGCCATTGCGCCGCATGTAGTTGTTCCCATGCCGCCGATGCGTGGTGAAGCTGTCCATCATGTCCCCGAGGAAACCGTGGAAGAAATCAAAGCCGCGTTCATTTGGCAGATTCGGCGATTCGAGCCCAAGATGCCACTTGCCAACGATCCCGGTGTGGTAGCCCGCCTTCTTCAATTCATCCGCCAGCGTGGGCACGCCCGGCGCGAGATAGCCCCACGAATCCTCCGGCTTGGTGCGGATTACCCCCGGAACCCCCACCCGGTCCGGATAACGGCCGGTCAGCAATGCCGCCCGCGAGGGAGAGCACACCGTGCAATTCGCGCGCATGCTGGTAAACAGCATTCCCTCCGCGCCAATCCGGTCGATGTTCGGCGTCCGCACGTCCGACGCGTGATACGCCGAGACATCGCCGTAACCGTGATCATCAGTGAAGATGAGGAGAAAATTCGGCTTCGTCGCCGCACCGGACTGGCAGCACGACGCGCCAAGAACCAACAAGCAAAAGGCCCAGATGCGAAAAATCATCATCGAAGGCTCCATCGCAGTTCCAAAACCAACGGAATGCAATCTCGAAAGCTCCCGGCGCGAACGCCGGCAACCGGCTTGGCCGCCGTGACACAGCCCGTAGATCCATCTTACAGGACGCCGGGTCCGCCGAAAGTTCGAGCTGGAAGCCGCAATCCCCTCCTCGCTGAAACAATTCGGA
>CAZUUP010000397.1:0-5961 GCA_964623105.1 uncultured Akkermansia sp. | reverse complement strand
GGGGGGGGGGGGGGGGGGGGGGGGGGGGGGGGGGGGGGGGGGGGGGGAGGGGGGAGGGGGGGGGGGGGGCGGGGGGGGGGGGGGGGGGTTGGGTGGGGGGGGGGGGGGCGGTGGCGGCGGTGGCGCTGGTGCTGGCCGTTTGGGGGCCGCGGTCGGGTGGGCGGGTAGCGGAGATGGCGGACAACGGCTTGGCTGCGGTGCGGACTAATCCGGATGGAGGGGCGGGGGCAGTCAGACTGGCTGATGAGAACGAGCGTCTGAGGTCGATGGTGGCGTCGGGGAATCCGGAGCCGACGTTGGCGGAAGCGCAGATTTTGGAATCAAAGGATCGCGCGGGGCGGGCGTTGAGTGTGGCGGGGGCGGAGAAGGCGGGGGCGGCGTTGCCCGGCGGGGGGGAGCCGGGTGTGGCGTTGGCCAAGAGGATGTCGGATTTGGGGCGGGATGCGCGGTTGGACGGTGTTGCGGCGGTGGCGGGCCCGAATCGAGCGTTGATGCCAACGGGGGAGCGGAGTCGCGGGGAACTGGCGGTTGGAAATGTTTACAGGGATGAGGCTGTCGGGGTGGTGGCCGGTGCAAAACTGGGTCAGGGCAGTTCCGGCGGGTTGGCGGCGGTGAATGGGGCTGCCGATGCGATGAAACGTGAGTCGGAGGTGAGTGCGAAAGTGGTGCCGCCAATGGCACCGGTGAGCGGGACTGTGGGGGTGGTGGCCGCGACGGCGGGCCGGGCGCGGCAGTCCGGGGTGACGGGGTCGGCGGTGGTGGGCGGGAGCGGCGATCTGCGGGAGGCGAAGGTGTCGGAGTTGCTGGAGCGGGCGCAGTTGGCGAAGGGCGTCGAGGCGGATGATTTTGGTGCGGCTGCGGGGAACAAAACGCGGGCGATGGTGCGGAGTTTGCCGCCATCGGCACCACCGGCGCCGGTGTCGGCGGTGCCGATGGCGGCAGGGCCGGCGAGTCGGACGGAGGATTTGCCTGCGATTGGGTTCGCGGGATCGGGGTTAAAGCCGCAGAGCGGGGCGTCGTCGGCGCCGGTGCAAGGGCCGGGGCAGGCGCAGCAGGATTTTTTGCGGATGAATGCGCCGGGGGCGTATCGGCGGAATTTGCAGTCGCCGCCGGTGCCGGCGGTGTTGAATCGGTTTCAACTGCAACGGGCGGGGGAGGTGGTGACAGTGGTGGATGAGGATGGCTCGGTGTATATGGGGCAGGTGCTTGCGCGGGCGGATGCGTCGCGTGGCGCGGCGGTTGGGGAGGCGCACGCTTTGCGGGACGCGAAGGCGTTGCCAGAGAAGCGGAAGGCGGCGGAGGTGAAAGGGGATGCGCAACTGCTGAAGGAGAGCGGGGAGCGGCGGTTGAAGGAGGAGGCCAGGGCGATGCCGCAAGCGGGGGAGCGATTTGTGTTTCAGGCAAGCGGGACGAACCGGAGCCTGAATGAGTTGGTGGTGTTCACCGGGGAGTTTGTGCCGGTTGGGGCTGGGGACAAGGATTTGGGGGCGAAGGTGGTGTCGGCACGGGCGTGGTTTTTTGATGGGACGAACGGGGCCGGTGCCGGAGTGGGGCGGATTCAGGGGCGGGCGCGGGTGGGGCGGGATGACATTCGGGTGGAGGCGTTGCAGCAGCGGTGAGGGTGACGGAGGGGGGACAGCGGATTTTGGGGATGAACGTTTTGACAGGGGGGGCAGATTGTTTAAGCGTGGCGGGTGATGGAAATCTTCGATGTCAGAAAGTTGCGGAAGGCGGTGCATGAGCTGTTCCCGGTGGAAACGCTGGCGAAGGGGAGTGCGTACAAGGCGCAGCATCGGGTGTTGGAGTGTACGATGGTGAAGGGGGATGGGTGGTTGGTGTCGGCGCGGGTGCGGGGTTCGCGGGCGCGTCCGTATGCGGTGGATGTGGAGATTTTGCCGGAGGGGGATGAGCTGGACATATTTGGGACGTGTGCGTGTCCGCAGGCGACGGATTGCAAGCATGTGGCGGCGGTGTTGTTGCAGTTGTTGGACTGGCCGGTGTCGGCGTTTGGGGAGGGGAAGCCGAAGGTGTCGGGTGGCGGACAGTTGACGTTGCTGCCGGAGGACGTGGGGTCGGGGTCGCCGGTGGTGGCGGCGGTGCCGGAGTTGAATCCGCAGTGGCAGGCGTGGTTGCGGCGGGGGGGCGGGGAGGGGGTGGGGGGGGGGGGGGGGGGGGGGGGGGCGGGGGGGGGGGGGGGGGCGGGGGGGGGGGCGGGGGGGGCGGGGGGGGTGGGGGGGGGGGGAGGGGGGGGGGGGGGGGGGGGGGGAGGCGGAGGCGGGGGAGGATGAGGAGGGGCCGGACTGGCTGGTGTTTTATCTGCGGCCGCAGACGGGACGGCTGGCGGTGGAGCTGGGAGTGGTGCGGCGGTTGAAAAAGGGGGGCTACGGGAAGAGCCGGAGCGCGAGTTTGTCGGATGTGGTGTTTCGGGATCCGGCACCGGCGTATGTGCGGGCGGGGGATCGGGATTTGATGCGGCGGCTGGTGTTGTGTCAGCGGAGTTTTTCGGTGTATGAGCCGGTGATCGAGGGGGTGGCGGGGACGGAGGTGTTGCGGGAGTTATTGGGGACGGGGCGGTGTTTTTTGGGGAAATCGTTGCAGCGGCCATTGGTGTTGGGACCAGCGCGACCGGGGCACCCGACGTGGGTGACGGATGGGAAGGGATTGCAGTCGCCGGGTTTTGAGGTGACGCCGGCGGTGAAGGAGTTGTTGCCGCTGGCACCGCCGTGGTATGTGGATCCGGAAACGGGGGAGTGCGGTCCGCTGGAGACGGGGATGGCGCCGGTGGTGGCGTTGCAGTGGATGTCGGCGCCGGCGGTGAGTCCGGCGCAGGCGGGGCTGGTGGCGGCGGAGATCGCGCGGCGGGCGCCGGTGGTGCCGTTGCCGGCGCCGAAGGAGTATGCGGTGGAGGAGCTGGTGCAGTGCGAGGTGACGCCGTGCCTGGTGTTGCATTCGGTGGGGATGAAGGTGTCGCGGTTTGGGAGTTACCGGTGGGGTTGGGAGCCGGAGGAGTTGGAGGAGGTGAGCCTGGCGCGGGTGGAGTTTGATTACGCGGGTTTGCGGGTGGCGGCGAGTTCGCGGGAGACGCGGCTGGAGGATTTTGCGAACGGGCGGTTGCGGCGGGTGGCGCGGAACTGGACGGCGGAGAGGAAGCATGAAGAGGTGTTGGGGCAGGTGGGGCTGATGCCGGCGGAGTATGCGAGGGGGGATTTGAACTGGAGCGGGCGGGCGGGGGAGCGGACGTTGAAGAAGGGTGAGGACTGGTTTGCGTTTGTGCAGGCGAAGGTGCCGTGGCTGCGGACGCGGGGCTGGCGGGTGGAGATTGACGGGACGTTCAAGCATCGGATTGCGGAGCCGGAGGAATGGTATGGGGATGCGAAGGGCGAGAAGAGGGAAGGCTGGTTTGGGGTGGAGCTGGGGGTGATCCTGGACGGGGAGAAGGTGAACCTGCTGCCGTTGCTGGTGGAGATGCTGCGGAAGAATCCGCAGGCGATGTCGGCGGAGGAGTTGGCGAAGCTGCCGGAGGATGGGGCGATAGCGGTGCCGTTGCCGGACGGGCGGAATGTGTTGTTTCCGGCGGCGCGGGCGCGGCGGATGCTGGGGGTGTTGCTGGAGTTGATGAATCCGGAGGCGTTGGGGCGGGATGGTCGGCTGCGGTTGCCGCGGTTGCGGGCGGCGGAGATTGCGGGGGAGGTGGGGTGGCGGTGGCTGGGGGCGACGGAGTTGGCGGAGATCAGCCGGCGGTTGCGGGATTTTGCGGGGATCCAGCGGGTGGGTGCGCCGGCGGGATTGCGGGCGACGCTGCGTCCGTATCAGGAGGAGGGGATCAGCTGGCTGCAGTTTTTGCGGGAGTATGGGCTGGCGGGGATTTTGGCGGATGACATGGGGCTGGGGAAGACGGTGCAGGCGCTGGCGCATCTGGTGATCGAGAAGGAGAGCGGGCGGATGGACCGGCCGAGCCTGGTGGTGGCGCCGACGAGTCTGATGACGAACTGGCGGCGGGAGGCGGAGCGGTTTGCGCCGGGGTTGCGGGTGCTGGTGTTGCACGGGCTGGAGCGGAAGCAACATTTCGAGACGATCAAGGGGCATGATCTGGTGGTGACGTCGTATCCGTTGCTGCCGCGGGATCAGGAGGTTTTGCTGAAGGAGGAGTTTCATTGCGTGATCCTGGATGAGGCGCAGTTCATCAAGAATCCGAAGACGTTGTATGCGCAGGTGGCGTGTCAGTTGAAGGCGCGGCATCATTTGTGCCTGACGGGGACGCCGATGGAGAATCACCTGGGGGAGTTGTGGTCGTTGTTTCATTTTTTGCTGCCGGGTTTTTTGGGGGACGAGATCCGGTTCAACGGGTTGTTCCGGCGGCCGATCGAGAAGGGGCGGGATGATGAGCGGCGGGTGGTGCTGGCGAAGCGGGTGGGGCCGTTTATTTTGCGGCGGCGGAAGGAGCAGGTGATGAAGGAGCTGCCGCCGAAGACGGAGATTGTGCAGAATGTGGAGTTGTCGGGGGCGCAGCGGGATTTGTATGAGAGCGTGCGGCTGGCGATGCATGAGCGGGTGCGGGCGGAGGTGGAGAGCAAGGGGTTGTCGCGGGCGCACATCATCATCCTGGATGCGCTGTTGAAGCTGCGGCAGATCTGCTGTCATCCGCGGCTGCTGTCGCTGCCGAGCGCGCAGAAGGTGACGGAGTCGGCGAAGCTGGATTTGTTGCTGGAGCAGCTGCCGGAAATGCTGGAGGAGGGGCGGAAGGTGCTGTTGTTTTCGCAGTTCACGAGCATGCTGGCGATCATCGAGGTGGAGTTGAAAAAGCGGGAGATTCCGTACGTGATCCTGACGGGGCAGACGCAGGACCGGGCGACGCCGGTGGAGCGGTTTCAGCGGGGGGACGTGCCGTTGTTTTTGATCAGCCTGAAGGCGGGGGGGACGGGGTTGAACCTGACGGCGGCGGACACGGTGATTCATTATGATCCGTGGTGGAATCCGGCGGTGGAAAACCAGGCGACGGACCGGGCGCACCGGATCGGGCAGGAGAAGAACGTGTTTGTGTACAAGCTGATGACGGTGGGGACGGTGGAGGAGAAGATCGCGGCGATGCAGGCGCGGAAGCGGGAGTTGGTGGAGGGGTTGCTGGATGAGGAGCGACGGGAAAATGTGAAGCTGACGGCGGAGGATCTGGAGGTGTTGTTTGCGCCGCTGGTTTGATGCGGGGTGTGGCGATTCGGTCGGCAATGTCGGATTGACCGCAGGAACATGATGGACACCGGCAAAGATCAGAGCGCGGCTGCGGGGTCCGGTGATGGGCGGGTCGTGGCGTCGCGCGGCGATTGGCTGGCGTCGAATCGTGGCGGGGAAGGGGTGTGATGAAGAAGGTGACGATTCACACGGACGGTGGTTGTGAGGGGAATCCGGGGCCGGGGGGGTGGGCGGCGGTGTTGCGTTATGGGGCGAGCGTGCGGGAGGTGTCGGGCGGGGTGGCGGCGACGACGAACAACCGGATGGAGTTGGAGGCGGCGATTGGGGCGCTGGAGGCGTTGAAGGAATCGTGCGAAGTGGAGTTGTTCACGGACTCGGCGTATTTGCGGAACGGAATCACTTCGTGGATTGCGCGGTGGAAGGTGAACGGCTGGCGGACGGGGGACAAGAAGGCGGTGAAGAACGCGGATTTGTGGCGGCGGCTGGACCAGGCGGTGGCGCGGCACCGGATTACGTGGCATTGGTTGAAGGGGCACGCCGGACATGCGGACAATGAGCGGTGTGATGTGCTGGCGGCGGGGGAGATGGCGAAGATACGGGCGAAGTTCAGCGGGGCGGAGCTGGCGGAGGAGCAGCGGCGGTTTGTGGCGGAGCGGAATGAGGGCGGGGGGACGGGGGAATTGTTTTGACGGGCCGGGGGGCGGGGCGGCGGAGGGGACGGGGGTGTGTGACGAATTTGTAACCACCGCGGTGGGTCAGGCGGCGAGCTGGGTC
>CAZUUP010000396.1:3164-5976 GCA_964623105.1 uncultured Akkermansia sp. | reverse complement strand
GGAGGCCAGGCCGGACAAGCTGTGGTCGCTGGCGGAAATGGAACGCACAGGCGGGGAACCCGATGTCGTGGGTCACGACAAACAGACGCGCGAGTTCGTGTTCATGGATTGCGCGCCGGAGAGTCCAGCCGGGCGGCGCAGCGTGTGTTACGACCGTGAGGGCTGGTTGTCGCGGAAGGGGGCGCGCCCGAAAACCACGGCGATGGACTTGGCGGCGGAGATGGGCATCGCGCTGTTGACGGAGGAGGAATACGTCGCTCTGCAAAGGCTGGGCGAGTTCGACACGAAGACGTCGAGCTGGATCGCCACCCCGGCGGATTTTCGCGAGCAGGGCGGCGCGCTTTGGGGCGGCCGGAGTTATGGCCGCGTCTTCATCGGATGCAACGGCGCGCAGTCGTATTACGCAGCGCGAGGATTTCGGGGCGTGGTGAGGATTTGATGTTGCGGCCGGTGCTGGCGAACTAGCCCGTCGGCCTCAACGCTCCAGCATCGCCCAGACGAAGTTCGAGCCTTTGCCCTGCACGCGGCCCATCTTGATCCAAAGGAGGGTCATATGTTCGAGATGCAACGCCGAGGAGAGCGGGCCAAGGTCGAGGCACGATTGAAGGCCACGCCGGGCCAGATGTGGGCGCTCGTTGAAACGCAACTCCGTTGCGCCCTGCACAGCCAACCACGCCGGCGGCAAGGCAATCCCAAAGGCTAGAACACGCCCGCGACCCGTTCAGTCATCAGCGGGCATCCACAGCGCGCGGATCATTGCACCGATTTCAACCATCCGTGCTCACCCAGCCATTCCAGCGATCGCTTCTGCCAGGCTTCCCACTCCGATCCCTTGTAGCCGTTGTAACCGTGGTTGCCCTTGGGAAACTCCTGCAATTCCGCCTTGACCCCCTTCGCTCTTAACGCCTCGTAAAACATCTGGCTGTGCGCGACCGGCACCACCGCATCGGTGCGGGCGTGGGTCAGGAAGGCCGGCGGAGTCCTTTCAGTGACTTGTTTCTCGTTGGAAAAAAGCTCCACCACCTCGGCGCCGGGGGACGGTCCAAGCAGATTCCTGCGAGAACCACCATGAGCCTTCTCCCCCATGGTGATTACAGGATAAACCAGCACCATGAAATCAGGCCGGCAACTGAACCGTTCGATTGGGTCGGTTGCTTTCTCGTTTCCAACATCGAAGTGTGTCCCGACTGTCGAGGCGAGGTGCCCGCCGGCGGAAAACCCGATTATTCCAATCCGTCGTGGATCAAGCTTCCATTCGGTCGCACGCGACCGGACCACCCGCAGTGCCCGCTGAGCATCGAGCAACGGGCGATGGTAGTTGCCGGCGGGCAACCGATATTCCAAAACCACGCCTGCGATACCATTGGAACAAAGCCAGCGCGCGATGCCATGCCCTTCGCCCTCCACGACCCGTCCCCCATATCCGCCGCCCGGACAAATCACCATGGCGGCTCCTGTCCTCCGGCCAGATTCCGGCAGATGCACCGTGATTGGCACCCTCGCGTTCTCTGACTTTCCCCCGCCCAGCGGTGCCTCACCCGGCCAAATCGACAAGCGCAGCGGTTCAACCGCGCCACCCGCCGTCGCCACAGAAACCAGTGACGCGCAAATAAACGATAGGGTGGATTGGAGGACAGGCATTGCAGTCTTTCGCATAAGAAAATTTCGCCGAACGGTGGGTCTGTTTCGTCAGCCAGTGACTAAAGTTTTGTGAGGCGCCTTTCGCAGTTCCACGGGCGAGCGTGTGCAGGCACTCCAGCGCCATGCCACTGCGAACCCGAGTTCCACGTCCATGTCAGTGCCCCCCGGGCGTGTGTTCTTGGATGTACTCCTGTTTCAAGCCCAGTTTCTCCGGCGCGTGCAAGACCAGCATCTTCATCCGGATATCCGATGGTACCGCCTCTGCCGTCAGCTTCGAGACTATGACCATCAACCCGATCGCCACCGGCACCGCCCAGATTGCCGGTTGCTCGCACAGAATGCGCACCAACGGATGCGCCGCCCAGAAGGCGTTCAGATCGATCCATTTCAGATCGCTGAAGCTGGTGAGCGAAATGCCGCCCAGCGCCAGCAGCCCCCCGGTCAACATCCCCGTGGCCGCGCCGCGCATCGTCATGCCGCGCCACCAGACGCTCATGAAGAGCAGCGGAAAATAACTCGCCGCCGCGATGGCGAAGGCCTGGCCGACCATGAAGTTGATCTGCAACTGCTCGACCTGCATTCCAAGGATCACCGACACCGTGCCCACGAGCACCGCGCACCATTTGAACATGCGCATCCGCTCGCCCGGCGTGCTCTTGGGACTGAGGATTCGCCCATAGACATCGTGCGCCAGCGCGCCAGTCATCGACACCAGCAGGCCGCTAAAGGTGCTCATGAACGCCGCGAACGCGCCCGCGCAGGTGATGCCGCTGAGGATCGAGCCGAGCGTGCCGTATTTCTCATTCAGGATGCGTGGCAACTCCAAGACGATCTTGTCCGTGCCCTTCGCGCCGATGCCGTTGTACAGGTCCGGCAGCAGGTTGCGTCCGAGCACACCCAGCACGGGCGGAAACACGTAGAACACGCCGATGAGAATCATCACCCACATGGTCGTACGTTTGGCGGCGACGCCGTCAGGGTTGGTGTAAAAGCGCACAAGAATGTGCGGCAACCCCGCGGTCCCGCAGACGAGCGCGATGATGAGCGAGTAGGTGTAGAGCAGCGAGTAGGGGCGCGACTCCTCGGCGGACAGCTTCGCTGCCTTCGCGGCTTTGGTGGTGAGCGGGCCGAAGGGGTTGAGCCAGGTTTCGTCCTTCGGGGCTTTGTCGGG
>CAZUUP010000396.1:0-3064 GCA_964623105.1 uncultured Akkermansia sp. | reverse complement strand
CTGCTTCCCATACCCCCCATACACGCTCATCAGCACAAACACCGGCACCGAGATCGCGAACATCTTCGCCCAATATTGGAACGCCTGCACCAGCGTGATGCCTTTCATTCCGCCGAGCGCCACGTTGAGCGTGATGACCGCGCCGACCAGCACCACGCCCGCCCAATACGGCAGGCCGGGGAAGATGTAGGCCAGCGTCGTCCCAGCGCCCTTCATCTGCGGCATCGTGTAGAAGAAGCCAATGAAGAGCACGAACACCACGGCGATTTTGCGGAACACCGGCGAGTCGAACCGGCCTTCGGCAAAATCTGGAATCGTGTACGCCCCGAACCGCCGCAGCGGCCCCGCGATGAACAGCAGCAGGAACAAATACCCGCACGCGTAACACACCGGATACCACAGCGCGTCGTAGCCGCTCGACATCACCATGCCCGCCACGCCCATGAACGACGCGGCGCTGAGATACTCGCCGGAGATGGCGCTGGCGTTCCACCCCACGCTCACGCTGCGCCCGGCCACGAAAAAGTCGCTCGCCGTCTTCGAGGATTTCGCCGAGCGAAAACCCATCCAGATCGTGACGATGACGGTGATCGAACTGAACGCGAGGATGTAGGGGTCGATGGTCATGAGCGAGTGGGGACGTCGGGGGTAAAATTGAAGGCAGGAAAGATTCTCAAGGCTGATTCGGCGCGCCGGGTTTTGCCGAACCACCGCGCGTCACCTCGGCCACCTCGGCATCCTCCAACGCAATCGAGCGCTTGATGAACACGTAGGCGATCACCCACACAAACGGGAAAAACAGCACCCCCACCACCAGCCACGTCAGCGTGAACCCGGCCACCCGGGTCGCCATCACCTCCGGCAGGAAATAATTCGCCAGCGGCAACCCCATCAACACCAGCAGGAACATCGCGGCGCACGCCACCGAAAGGCGCAACTGCCGGCGCATCAAGCTCTGCAGAAACTCCTCGCTGTGAATATCCGGTTTGTCGGCGGGCGTGTTGGACATGGCCGGGCTTTCTAACAAACGGCCCCCGGCGCGGCAACAGGCATTTCCCACCAATTGCCATCAACCGCCAATTTGCGAAGGGCCAAAGCGCCCGTTCCCTCGTCAATCCCGGCCCACCTCCCTCCCGCCGAACCGCCGTGCCCCGTGGGGCCCTTCCGCAACCGAAGTCCCGAGAATTTGCCTTGGATTCCACCGGTCCCGTTAACTATTATCGGAGCAGTTATGCCCGAGAAAAAAATAAGCGATATTTCCCGCGCCACGATCGAACTGTTTAACAAAGGAAACAGCGCCCTCAACTCAGGGAACGTCGATTACGCCCTGACCATCTTTCTCCAAATCCTCCAAAAGGAGCCCGGCTACTACGAGTGCCGCGAGGCCCTGCGTGCGGCCCAGGTCCGCAAGGCCGGCCAGTCCTCCGGCATCTTTCGCAAGGTCATGGGCTCGGCCAGCGGCGCCGCCAACCTCGCCAAGGCGCAGATGACCATCGGCAAGAATCCCACCGACGCCATCCACCTCGCCGAACAGGTCCTCAACGGCGATGCTGACAACATCTCCGCCCACAAACTCATCGCTGAAGCCGCCCTCGCCGCCGACCTCCCAAAGACTGCCCTGCTCTCCCTCGACCTGCTCAAGCGCACCAATGGCAAGGACAAGGCCATCAACATGCAACTGGCCGACGCCCTCGGCCGCCTCGGCCAGAGCGACCGCGCCAACACCGTTTACAACGAAATGCTCCGCCTCTTCCCGGGCGACATCGAGATCTCCCACGCCTACAAGGACTTCTCGGCCCGCCGGACCCTCAAGGAAGGCGGCTACGAAAACCTCGCCGACGGCAAGGGATCCTTCCGAAACATTCTGCGCGACAAGAATCAAGCCGCCGCGCTCGAACAGGAAAACCGCCAGGTTAAGTCCGCCGAGGTGGCCACCAATCTCCTCGGCGAATACGAGGAACGGCTCGCCAAGGAGCCCAAAAACTTCCGCCTCGCCCGCCAGATCGCCGACCTCTACATCCAGCGCAAGGACTTCGACAAAGCCCTCGAGTATTTCAACTACGTCGTCCAGGCCAGCGGCATCAGCGACTCGTCCCTCGACAAGTCCATCACCGAGACCAACATCAAGAAGTTCGAGCACCGCCTCGCCTCGCTCGACCCCACCGCCCCAGATCTCGAAGCTCAAAAGGCCCAGATCGAAACCGAAAAGGCCGAGTTCATCCTCAACGATGCCAAGCGCCGCTCTGAAAAATATCCCACCGATCTCAACATCAAATTCGAACTTGCCGTCCTCTATTTCCAGGCCAACCGCCTCCAGGACGCCACCCGCGAGTTCCAGCTCGCCCAGGCCAATCCCGCCCGCAAACTTCAGTGCCTCAATTACATCGGCCAGTGCTTCGCCCGCCGCGGCATGAACGACCTCGCCGCCCGCACCTTCCAAAACGCCATCAAGGAAAAGACCGCCTTCGACGAGGAGAAAAAGGAACTCGTGTACGGCCTCGCCTGCGTCCTCGAAAAAATGGGCAAAGCCGAGGAGGCAATCGACCAGTTCAAGCAAATCTACGAAATCGACATCGGCTACCAAAACGTCTCCGAAAAGATCGAGGCGTACTACAGCGGTCAGAGCACGCCCCCTGCCGCCTGAGCCGGCGGTCCCGGTCCAATCCCCAACGCCCGTCGAAACGCCTCCCAATCAGCCAAGACGGCAATCCACCCCAGCCACGAAAATGAAAACACTGCTCCTCGCCGTCACCGCCGCCCTGCTGGCTCTTCCCGTGTCCGCCGCCGACCTGATCGTCAAAGGCTTTTCCCTCGGCATGCCCGCCGCCAAAGCCCTCGAACTTCTCAACACCAATCATTTCAAAATCCTCGGCCCACCTAAACTGGTCTTCGTGAACACCAACGACCTCGCCGCCTTCCTCAAGGAAACCAACGCCAAGATCGCCGAGGAAAAACCCGGCCGCTACGGCGAACAATCCCGCGAGATCATCCTCGACCGCCACTACACAGGCCGCTCCTCCATCAAGGGCAACGGCATCGAAGTTTTCCTGCAGGGCGGGAAGGT
>CAZUUP010000395.1:0-5980 GCA_964623105.1 uncultured Akkermansia sp. | reverse complement strand
TTGGAGTGCGGTGACTCGTCACCGCTTTTGCGCAGGCGACTTGTCGCCGTCAAACGTCGGCGCGCATCCGATCACCCCCGCACGCCTGCGCTGGCGCGAGCCGTGAGCGCTCTCGTCGTGCTCCCACGCTTCCCGCAGTTCGACGGCGACAAGTCGCCGCGGCAAAGCGGTGACAAGTCACCGCACTCCAAAACCACCGCGCCATTCGGACACCAAACAGTCATTGAACTCTTATGAGCACCCACGTTGACACCCCGCAAAGCCGCTGCCGCTTCGGCCTCGCCACCGGCGACATCACCCCGCCCGCAAACATCTATCACCGCATGTGGGGCGCGGCGAAACACGAGCGCGCCACCGGCATCCACCGCCCCCTGCGCGCCACTGTCATCGCTTTCGCCGCCGACGCCGCCACCGGCGACGCGCCCGCGGACACGGAACAAATCCTCGTCGCCCTCGACCACTGCGTCCTCGGCGCGGTCGAACTCGCCAACCTGCTCGACCACGTCTCCGCCGCCACCGGCTGCCGGCGCGAAACCATCGCCGTCGTTTTCTCGCACACCCACGCCGCGGGCCTGATGGGCCTCGACCGCGTCGGCCTCCCCGGCGGCGACTTGATCCCCGACTATCTGAACCAACTCGGCCGCATCGTCTCCGAACTCACCACCCAAGCCCAGGCGCGCCAAACCCGCGCCAGCATTGTCTATGGCACCGGCCGCTGCCGCCTCGCCGGCCATCGCGATTTCTGGGACGAGACCACCCAGCAAACCATCTGCGGCTTCAATCCCGCCGGTCCCGCCGATGACACCGTCCTCGTCGCCCGCGTCACCAACGAGCACGGCGCGACCCTCGCGACCTTCGTAAATTACGCCTGCCACCCCACCACGCTCGCCTGGGACAACACCCTCATCAGCCCCGATTTCCCCGGTGCCATGCGCGAAGTCGTCGAGCAGGCCACCGGCGCGCCGTGCGTCTTCCTGCAAGGCGCCTCGGGCGAACTTGGCCCGCGCGAAGGCTACGTCGGCGACCTCGCCGTCGCCGACCGCAACGGCCGCGAACTCGGTTACGCCGCCCTCTCCGCCCTCACCGCGCTACCTGCCGCCGGCACGCGCTTTGTTTTCGCCGGCGCCGTCGTCTCCGGCGCAACCCTCGGCGCGTGGGCGCATCAGCCGCTCACTCCCGCCGAACTCACCGCCACCTCCCGCTGGCAGCTCGCACGCTGGAACGAAGCCCTCCCCTACCGCCCCGGCCAGCCGAAGAAAGACGACGTCGCCGCCGAACTCCAGCAATTCCAACACGCTGAGCACGCCGCCCGCGCCGCCGGTGACCTCACCCGCGCCGCCGAATGCCGCGCCATGGCCGAGCGCAAAATGCGCCTCCTCCATCGCCTCGCCCAACTCCCCGCCGGCGAACACTTTCCGCTCCAGGTCATCCTCTGGCGCATGGGCGACGCATTCTGGCTCGTCGCTCAGGGCGAGATGTACAGCGTGTTCCAAACCGAACTCCGCCGCCGCTTCCCCAACACCCCCATCATCGTCTCCACCATCGCCGCCGACTGGGGCGCCTCCTACCTCCCGCCCGCCGGCCTCTACGACAAAAAAATCTATCAAGAATCCATCGCCGTCGTCGCCCCCGGCAGCCTCGAACAACTCATGGACTCCATCTCCACCCGCATCAAATCCCTGTAACCGCCGACGTGAGGAGGCGGACCGCCCGCCGCGTCCGCTCCCCAGCTAACTACTAATCACTAATTACTGATCGGTAACCGCGCAGTAGGACCGATCCTGATTAACCACAGAGACACGATGAACACAGAGAAGACAGAGCGTAGGTTAGGCCGCTTCATCCGCCATGCGTAGTTACGACACCATTGCCAAATTGAGCGGAGCGCTTTCGCGCTTCGTGGAGACAGATGAGGACAGCATGTATCGGGAATGCTGGCTGCATGCAGCGGACATTGCAGCGAGCATTGAGACAGACTTGGCGGCCATTGCCGGAGGATCCCCGAGGGTTGTGCAGTTGTATTTTCGTATCCGAGATTTCGATTATCAGGGTGCAAATGCTTGCCGCGCACTGGTGCGCTACGACGGTTTGGATGATTTTCGTGTCGAGTTATTTGTTTTGATTGATCACGGCATCATCCGCGTAGGTGTGCGTAAGCGTCCAACCGATGCGCGCTTCGAGCGCATCGCAAATATTCTAGATGTCGGCGACGAGGTTCACTTGAGAGACTATGCCAAGAACGCGACCTAGCCATGCGCTGCTGCCCCAGTCGGTGAGTGCCGGTTGCAATCCTCCCGTCCCGCGGGCCTGTTCGCTGGAGCCTAGGCTGCTTACCGATCCTGGTTCACTGAGCGATGACTGCTCGGTGCAAATGCACACCTTTGCAGCCTTCTGTGTT
The DNA here is from genome assembly GCA_964623105.1 of uncultured Akkermansia sp. Taxonomy (GTDB): domain Bacteria; phylum Verrucomicrobiota; class Verrucomicrobiia; order Limisphaerales; family BJHT01; genus BJHT01. The sequence continues at coordinate 3,582 of CAZUUP010000395.1, read as the reverse complement.
CATCCTATCTCTGTGGTCCCCTCCCCATTTTCTCCGCCCCGTTCCTGACTAATTACTAATCACTAATTACTAATTACTTTTCCCCACTCCACCGCCCTCCCCTCCCAATCACGCATCACGGATCACGAGTCACGCATCACTGTTTCCCATGAAAATCAAAAAAATCGAAACCCTCGTCTGCCACGCCCGGATGCGAAACTGGGTGTTCGTCAAAGTCACCACCGACCAACCCGGCCTTATCGGCTGGGGCGAAGCCACCCTCGAATGGCACACCCGCAGCGTCGTCGGCGCGGTCCAGGACCTTGCCGAGTTGCTCATCGGCGAAGACCCCACGCGCGTCGAGCACCTCTGGCAGATGATGTATCGCCAGCACTTCTGGCACGGCCACGGCATCGTCCGCTCCACCGCCATCGCCGGCATCGACATCGCGTTGTGGGACATCGTCGGCAAAGTCGCGAATCTCCCGTGCTCCAAACTCTGGGGCGGCCCCGTGCGCGACTACGTTCGCACCTACTGCCACCTCGGCGGCGGCAAGATGGAAGACTTCTATGAAACCCGCGCCGACGATGCCAAACGCTTCGGCGACCTCGCCCGCCAGGCCGTCGCCGACGGCTTTACCGCCTTCAAGAGCATGGCCGTCCCGCCCACCATGCCCATCGAAGGACTCAAAGCCATCCGCACCGCCGAAGCCTGCGTCGCCGCCATGCGCGACGCCGTCGGCGAAAGCATCGACATCATGGTCGATTGCCACGCACGCCCCTCGCCCGCTATGGGCCTGAAATTCGGCAAAGCCCTCGAACCCTACGGCCTCTACTTCTTCGAAGAACCCTGCTGGCCCGAATCCATCGACGGCCTCGCCATGATCAACTCCGCGCTCGTCACCCCCGTTGCCACCGGCGAACGCATGACCCACCTCGCCGCCTTCCGCGACCTTTTCGCCAAACGCGGCTGCGAAGTCTGCCAGCTCGACATCACCCACGTCGGCGGCTTCACCGAAGCCCGCCGCATCGCCGCCCTCGCCGAAGCCCACCGCATCGCCCTCGCCCCGCACAATCCCCAAGGCCCCGTCAGCACCGCCGCCTCGCTCGAGTTCGGCTTCTCGCAGCCCAGCTACATCATCTGCGAAACCGTCCACGCCGACGTCCCCTGGCGGCAGGACGTCGTGGACGAAGGCTTCACCGTCGAGAAAAAAGGCCGCCTCGTCCGCCCCAACACCCGCCCCGGCATCGGCATCACCATCAACGAAAAAGCCGTCAAGAAACACCCCTTCCAACAAGAGATCCCCCAACGCGTCTTCTACCCCGACGGCAGCATCGGCGATTGGTGACGCCGTGCCACCTACGTGAGGAGGCGGAAGCCCGGTAGGGACGCGTTGCCGCGCGTCCGTAACCCTCCCCCACCCCGCGCCCACCACCTCCCTCACGCCCGCCGCAGCCGCTCCAGCAGGTTGTGCGCGAAAACCACATTGTCGCACTGGAGATAATTCATCTCGCCACCCATCCGCGAAAAGCTCTTGCAGAACCGCAGATAGTAGGCCGGGCTCGTCTTCGGCGGTTCCCCCTTGCTCCAGTCCCAGTTGCCGCCATCCTGCAAGTCCACCACGCAAAAACTGTGGTCCTGCACCACCGGACGCCCCGCCTGCAGCCGCAGATTGTTCACGCAACTCAGGCTCTTCTCAAACACCTGCGGCGCCATGATCGCCGACCCCACCGACATCACCACCCCGCCCTCCAAACCCTCCACCGCCGCGCCAAACAACCGGAAATCCACCCCCGCCGCCCGCCCGATCACCGCCCCGTTGAACATCGGGTGATTCGCAATGATGTCGTAGCCAATCCCCGGATGCACCGTCAGCGGCACCCGATGCCGGAACGCCTGCCCGAAAATCGACGTGTGCTTCCACGGATGCCGCACCTCGTGACGCCCCGGCTGCAAACCATGCGTCCGCATCGCCACCAGCAAATCCGCCCGCGCCGGTGCCAGCGGATGCCCCGGATCAGCCCGCAGCAACCCCTCCAGTTCCTCCATCGCCGGCAGGGTCACGCCATCCTCGTGGATGAACCGTCCCAACGACACCCCGTATCCTTCGCCGCGAATCCCCCCCGCCAGCAACGCCAGGTGAATGTTTCGCCCCGTCTCATCCCACGTTCCAAACGTCCCCGTCGCCACGTTCTGCTCCACGCTCTCCGTGGACCAGTTCTGATACGCAAACTCCCAGTCATGAATGCTCCCCGCGCCATTCGTTCCCAGATGCGTCACCCACCCGCCCGCCATCAACCGGTCCACAATTCCCGCCGCTCCGTTCTTCACCAGATGCGCCCCATACAGAAACATCACCGCCGCCTCCCGCCGCCGCGCCGCCAGCACCTTTTCCGCGCAACGCTCGATCAACTCCCGCGTCATCCCGCCCACCGCCGGCGCCGGCGCATCCGGATCCACCCAGATGTCAGTGATCCGCGCCATGCTTCGGCGCTCGGCCAGCGGGTAAACCCGCACCTTCAACAAATCCAGCGGCGTTGGGTAATCGTTCATTTGTCCCCGCACTTTCCCCCGGCCTTCCGCGTCTGGCAAACCCTCTCCGCACCCAGCAAACCCGCCAGCAAGCCCAGCGGCTCCCGGTAATCCGCAATCACCGCGTCCGCCCCCGCCGCCAGCAACTGCCGCCGCTTCTCCGGATGCATCCGCCCGCTCCCGTTGTTCAACTCGTCACTCGCCACCGCCACCGCCATGCCCCCCAGTTCCTTCGTGTTCTGAATCTCCACCGGCCCGTCCCCAAAAGACAACAACCGCTCCCCGGAAATCCCCTCCTCGCGCAAGATGCGTGCAAACACCGCCTGCTTCGAAAACTTTGTGTGATCCTCATGCCCCCCAAACAGCCGTGGCCCGAAAAACTCCGTCAACCCCAGCAACTCCGCCTCCTGCCGCACAAACCGCTCCAGCGTCCCGCTCAGCAGACACAGCTTGACACCCCGCCCCCGCAGCTACTCCAGCATCGCCCCCCCCCCATGCACCACAAAACCATCCGCCGGACGCCGCCTCGACGCAGTCGCCTCTGACCGCTCCCGGATGCAAACGCTCAGCCGCCGCGTGAACTCCGCCAGATACCATTCCGGCGCCTCCGCCGCCCCGCCCCGGTCCGCCACCTCCCCCGCAAACTGGATCATCTGATGAATCGTCTGCCGCCCGTTCATCCGCAGCAAATCCGCCAGCAACCGCGGCCGCAACTCCGCTTCCGTTTCCCCCGCCCGCCGCGGCAGCATCTCCACGAACATCTCCAGCATGATCTCCGGCCACCCCGCCCGCACCAGCGACAACGTCCCGTCAAAATCAAAAACGACGTGCGTCACCGCCGCCCGGGGACGGAAACCCACCACCCTCTCCAACCCCGCCACACCATCCGTCACATTCGTCATGCCCCCCACCCTGCCCCAAAACCCGCGGGCAATTCAAACCTTCCTCCCCACAACTCCGGCTTCCCGGCTTCCCCGCCCGGGCCGCGCGTCTCCGCCGTCTCTCAGCGGAAAACCGGGAGGAAACCCAACCCGACTACTGCGTCATCAGCCGGAAGAAGCGCGGGACGGG
>CAZUUP010000394.1:0-5991 GCA_964623105.1 uncultured Akkermansia sp. | reverse complement strand
AAATGGCTCAACTTCGTCCGCGGCAACAGTTGCTCCTTTGGCTTCGGTTGCGAGTTTTAGGCCTGTCAGGTCGTCAAGCGGGCGGTAAGAACACACCACTCGGTTCGTGCCGTGGGGTCTGTCAAAGACAAGAACCTCCCCCGTGCTCGGGTCTGCGTCCTTGACCTGTGCCTCAGCCCAGGACTTGGGCCTCCACCGGTAGCCAGTGAACACAAACCCCGCTTCAGACCCATCCAAGAGTTTGATCAAACCGTTGTATGTCCCACCGTTGACACTAGGAGACACCTTTGCGGAAATGGGTGGATTCGAAATCCCGAAACCGCCTTTTGGCAAAACAAGCGCACGCGATCCTCGCACCAAGTTTGTTGCTCTGCCAATTCCCGGTTGACTAATGTCACCATAGGTTCCACTGGAATCTCGCGAAAAAACAACCGCGTGGTTCAAGTTGGAATCCACATGATAACCAAGAAACTCTACAAATCCATTCGGGTTCGCTCGTCCCAAATGGTTTGGGAAAGATCTTTCCCACAAGACCAGATTGCTCGAACTTTGCTTGTTAGCGAACTCCAGCCGATACCGCCAGAAAAACTCACCTCCTGAATTGGAATCTACCGTTACGATACCCACCGTAGTAGAACCATGTAAGGGCGGTGGATTCGTTTTAGGAGCTACAAACCGGATTCCTTCATTCGTGAAACTGAGTACAACGGAGTTGGTACCCCAAGGTTCCTCAAAAACAACGGTTGCGTTTGTCTGTGTCGGGGCTTTAGCCAAAAGCCCCACGAGGGTTGCGAAGAGGGCGAAACGAGTATTCATTGAGTAGGTACACCTTAGGGTTCGTAATATGGAATCGGAATGGATGCCGGAGGAACTTCGTAGATATAACGATTCACATCGACTGGGCTTCATAACCATCCGGTTATTAATCCCACAGCATCAACTGGTTACGCAGAGAGGTAGCCTCATCTTGAGGGCTGACATTGGCAAACAGCTCAGCCAGAGGCACTTGCTCAAACGCGTTGACGCTCACAATCTGTGGGCGTGCTCTTGTCCACGGCTTGCAAGTTCATCGCGTCCGAGCCGGTCGGGGTAGTGATGGAGAGTCGCATATCCTGTGGCTCGCACTCACCCATTTACGATCACCCTTAGCACCGGGCCGAAGGCCATGCTGGGGGTGGAGTGGTCCCACCAGCAGGCGCGGTAGTCGCGCCATTCGGGGGTGCCGGGCACTTTCACGGGGCGGGTGTCCACCCACGGGGAGGCGGTGTCGCTGCCCACGTCCTGGTAGCCGGCGTCGCCCTGGGTGTGGCACTGAATCCACACGCCCTCGTGCTCGTGCAGGACGAAGCGGAGTTCCACACTGTTCTGCGCGAGGTTGCCCAGCGTGAGGTTGGGCGGGGCCGTGTGCGCGGTGGCGGCGGCCCCGATGATGCCGAGGCCTTGCCAATGGTCTCGGTGTAGCCTTCGGCGGTTTTCCAACGGGCGATTTCCTCGAAGAGCCAGGTGAGCATCCCGAAGTAGGGCGTGCCCTCGGGCGGGGTGAGGGTGGCGGCTGAATTCATAGCGCTTCGGTGAATTCCTCGACGCTGACACCAGCCTGTTTGAGTGCGGCGCGCAGGGTGCCCAGCGCGACTTCCCGGTGCATCGGGATGACGCAGCCGCGCGCACCCTCGGGCGTGGTCTTCTTCATCACCACATGGCTGCCGCGTTGACGGTCCACTTGGAATCCAAGGCGTTGCAATGCTTTCACGGCTTGCGTGCCCGAAACGATGGGCGGTTTAGGCATGAACCAGTTCGAAGCTCCGAATGGCCGCCTTCCGTTTCACCGTCTGGGGAAACGACTCCAGATAAAGTTCGGTGGCTTCGCGAAGGTTGGCGAGGGCTTCCGCCTCGGTCTTGCCCTGGCTGGCGGTGCCGGTTTCCGGGCACTCGGCCACCAGCCAGTCGGTGTCGGAGTCGGGATAGATGATGGCGGTGAGTTGCATAGGTTGTGATTAAGCGATTCGGATCAAACGGGGCAACAGTCATTTGCCGCAATTTCAATATTCCTCGGTCATCTGCTTGTCGCCGTGCTCCGGGTTGGGAATGAGTTTGCGGTTCTTGGAGTCCACCACGAAGTCGAGATACTCCAGCGGTATCTGGCCGAGCAGATTGGGCACATGCTCGCCAACGTCCACGACATCGAAACTGCCATAGCGACCCTGCACTTCCAGCCGCACGGGTTCATACACAGCCCGCGTAGCGACCCCATTGGTGGTTTGCGAAACGACCTCGTCTATTTTCTCCAGTCCCAGCGACTTGATGACGCTGGGTTTGAGGTAGAGGCGCGTGGCCCCCGTGTCCACCAGTGCCTCGACTTCCGTGGTGCGGGGCGTGGCCGTGGAGAGCTTGCGGTGAACGGCCATGAGGTCGCCTTGATTCGTGAGCTTGACGCTGACAATTACTTTACCCATGCGAGTAGCGTGCCCGTGACGGGGTTTTTGCTCAAGTGTGAAGTGCGGCTTTGTGTTCACGCGGGGCGGCTTCGCTCGGGGCGCAGCTCGGCACTGCCCCGGTACCGCAGGCGTCCCCGCCTGCGAGTTGCGGGGCGTCCGCGCCCCAGCAACCGGTCCTGGCGGCGAGACGCCGCCCGAACTCGCAGGCGAGGACGCCTGCGGTACCGGGGAGCGCACGGATGCGCCCAACCCCAACGCGGCTGCGCCCTGTGACTCAAGTAGCAAGGCCACTGCGGATTCGTCATCGCGCGGCAGATGAGCGAGTAGGAAAAGCTGCCGGCTTGAGCCTGTTCCGCCCTTTCCTTCCCGAGCGGGGCTTTGATACCTTCCGGCCATGCACTTCCGAGTTCTTGAAGGAAAGGAGTCGCGCCCGGTGGAATTGATGTTCGGGCGGGAATCGGACCTGAGCCTCCTGCGTGAATGGCGGCTGCCAACCAAACTCCGCGGTCACGAACCCGCCCGTGACGCCGTGGCCTTCGCCCGGCTCGCCACCAAGCGCTGGCGTTACCACCGCCAGAACGGACGTATTGTCACGACTGCCGCGGAACTCCGCGATGCCAGCATCCGCGAATCCAGCGAGGAACTCACCTTCCTCCTGCTGGCCCGGGCCGGGTGGAACACCCGGTCACCCATCTTGGGACTCGCTCATTGCCGGCGGACTTGGTGCGGGCACCTGTTCGTGGATTTCCTCTCCGTCCATCCCAGCATCGCCGCCCAGCAGGAACCGCGCATCCGTGCGGTGGGGACGGGCATTCTCTGCGGCCTGTGCGAGCTCGCAGGGCAGTCCGGAATATCAACCGTCTGGGGAGAAACGACCGCGACCTCGGTGGGCTTCTACCGCCGGGCGCTGAACAATTCCGCGCTGCTGGATTGTTTCACCATCACGGGGCTGCTGCTTGACCAATGCCGCCGTCAGTTTCACGACATGGAGATTCTTCCTGCTTGAACCCGCCCGCGGAACAACCCAAATTCACATCATGAAAGACACCGAAGCCGCGTTGGTGAAACGCTTGGAAAAAATCGCCGACATTGAGGACAAATACTTCCCTGGCTATCTCGGCAACCCGACCAGCCTCGGCATCGTTCTCCCCTCCATGCGCCGGAAGGCCGCCGCTCGCCGCCGCAAGCCCGCCGCCCGTCGGACTCCTGTCCCTTCGGGCCGTTGACCTGCCAAGAAACTACCCGCTGATCAGGTCTGGCACAGCGTCTGCCGCGTCCCGCAATCCCAATAGAATTGCGTCCTCCAGCCCAAGGTTGCGAGGCACGAGCCAGCTCAGAGCCTGTTTGAAAATCCGGTTTGGAGTTCCGCGTTTACGCGGTTCGGGCGTAGTGCGACCAGCGGGCCGCGTAAACGCGGAACTCCAAACTCAGTTCCTCGCGGCTCAAAGGACTTTTCAAACAGGCTCTCAGTAGCGGGGATTCTTGACCCTGAAGCACCGCGCGAATGCCCCGAGCGCGCGGAATAGCTGTTGGAATCACGCGCCAAAGCTGTTAATAGTTTCACCCTATTCGCCCGCGAAATGAACCTGCTCACACGCGTACACCTGTCCTGTCGAACTGGTCGGCCATTCCAACGGGGTTGCGCCCCCCAGCCCAAGATCGAGATGGTTTGCTCTGGGGCAACACTGACCCGGACATTTCGTCGTCGGCGGGTGGCACGGGCGACTCGCCCGTGCCGCCGGGCCACTGGCCCGGCGGAATGGAGGGAGACGTACTTAGGTTCCGGCGCGCTTGGGACAACACCGCGTCGCACCCATTCCGTCCGGCGAGTCGCCGGACGGCACAGGCTGGTAGCCTGTGCCACCCAGGTTTGCGCGGACGCCTGCGAAGTATCCGCGCTAACCCAACTGACCTCATGAAAAACGAACTCCTTGAACAAGTCCGGGAGGCGCGAGCCGCACTCGCCGCCGAACACGGCTACGATCCCCAACGCATCTACGAATGGGCGCGAGCCGCCCATGCCGCCCGAAAACAAGCACAGGCCAGCCCCGGCGCTGCCAAGGTACCGCAACCCGAGACTGAGGCGGGTTACTTGCGGGAGACGCACTCAATTGCAACCTAGGTCAGTTTGGTCATGGCAATTTCTACTATCTCACCGACAGCCACACGGCCCGGCACTCCTTTTTTGCCACCTTTCTACTTTCCCGATCTTGGGTGACGCCTCTCTTCCCAACCCAAAAACACCTCCATCGCTCATGAACTCTTTCCTCTCCCGCCCGCTCCCCCGCCGCCGGTTCCTCGCCCACACCGGCCTCGGTTTCTCCAGCCTCGCCCTCGGCGCGATGCTCGCCCGCGAGGACGCCGCGCGCGCCACGACCGGCGAAACCTGGTCGCCGCCCACCGGCCGTCCGCACACCGCGCCCAAGGCCAAGAGCGTCATCTGGCTCTTCATGCGCGGCGGCGTGAGCCATCTCGAGAGCTTTGATCCCAAGCCGGAGATCGACAAATACGCGGGCAAAACCATCGCCGAGACCCCGCACAAAGCCGTCCAGAACTCGCCGTGGCTCAAGGCCAACCAGCGTGTCGTGGTGGTCAACGACGCCAACGGCCAGCCGCGCAACACGCTCTACCGCACGCAGACCGGCTTCAAAAAATACGGCCGCTGCGGCGCGGATGTGAGCGACTTCTTCCCCCACGTCGGCTCGTGCGCCGATGAACTCGCCATCATCCGCTCGATGTGGACCACTGACGACAACCACGGCGCGCAGGTCCAGTTCAACAGCGGCCGGCACATGCTCGACGGCCTCTTCCCGACCATCGGCGCATGGATCAATTACGGCCTCGGCACGCTCAACGAAAACCTCCCGCAGTTCATCAGCATGGGGCCGCGCTACTTCGAGCGGCGCGATGCCAACTATCTCGGCCCCGCCTACGAATCGGTCGCGATGAAGGTGGACCCGAAGAACCCGCTCGTCTTCGCGCGCCCGGAACTCGAGCAGGCCGACGCGGAGCAGCGCATCCAGTTCGACCTCCTCGGCCGCCTCAACCGCCTCAGCGGCGCGAAGTATCCCGATGACGCGGTGCTTGCCGCCCGCATCAAGTCCTACGAACTGGCCTTTCGCATGCAGGCCTCGATCCCGAACCTGATGAATTTCGCCGACGAAACCGACGAGACTAAAAAGCTCTACGGCCTCGATCAGACGGCGACGCGCGAATTCGGCCAGCAACTCCTCGCGGCGCGGCGCTTCATCGAGCGCGGCGTGCGGTTCATCCAGATTTTCCACGGTGACGGCGCGGCCGGCGCGTGGGACGCACATTCCGGTCTCAAGGCCAATCACACCAAGCTCGCCGCGCAGGTGGACCAACCCATTGCCGCGCTGCTCAAGGATTTGAAACGCCGTGGCCTCCTCGACGACACCATCGTCGTCTTCGCCACCGAATTCGGCCGCACCCCCGGCGCGCAGGGCGGCGACGGCCGCGACCATCACATCTACGGCTTCACCGTCTGGATGGCCGGCGGCGGGATCAAAGGCGGCGTCACCCACGGCGCGACCGA
>CAZUUP010000393.1:0-6005 GCA_964623105.1 uncultured Akkermansia sp. | reverse complement strand
GTGGCTGGGATCGACATGCAGAAACACCGCGTTCCAGCCCGGCTTGAGCGTGATGCTTTGCGTGAGCCATTGCGCCTGCGCCGATACCAGCGCCAGCCACAGCAATCCGAACGCGGCCAGCCAACGGGGCGGGCGCCCTCCCGCGAGTAAATGGGTTTTCATTATGAGCAAAAAGTTTCCTGCAACACCTGCGTCCCGCCATCACCAACGGCCCCTGTCCAACCGCCACCACTTCCGCGAACCCTCCGGCGCTCCACCGCGGTGCGCCGCCCCGCGGGCAAGGTTCAAGCCGTCACTTGTGAGCGCGCTACCCGTCCGCGTGCCGGGCACTGAAAGTCATCTCCGGCCTCCGACCTTCAGACTCGCCCACCAACTGGACTCGGCAGCACGGGCATCATCGGCGCGAGCGCCAGCGTCCGAAAACCGGCCCGGAGTGCCAAATGCGGCAAGGGCATGGTCCCAACCTTGAGCTGCCAACAGGCAGATTCCCCCGCACGAACGGCAAAAACAAATTGTCATACCAACGCACATCTGGCCTGACTACTAGTTAAGCCCTACAAATTCGCCGATCCATTCCGTTTGTATATACGTCAACTGACGTATTTTTCGGCACTATTTTTGAAGTTCGCAGGATTTACCTCGCCAACTGCCTCCTTTCAGACAAACGTAAAACTCGCCGTGACCTCCTTCCTCACCAATGCCGCCGGCAAAAAGCTCGGCCTCGCGGGCACCACCATCCTCGGGCGCAGCGTGGATTGCGGCATCCGCCTGCCGGGCCGGCGCGTCGCCCAGCAACACGGCGTCGTCACCCGGCTGTCCGCCGGCGGCGATCTGCTGGTGTGCCTCAACACCGCCGAGGGCATCCAGCTCAACCACGCGCGCCTGCTTGTCCCCACGGTCCTGCAACCCGGCGACGTCCTCCACATCGGCACCCATCGCCTGGTCTATTCCCGCCCCGAAACTCCGGAGCACGCCCCCGCCCCGCCCGCGGCCAACCCTGCTGCGGCGGCGACCGAGCAACTCACCAACACCGCAGTCATCGCCTTCAGCCCCGACGGTCGCGCCATTCTCTGGACCAGCCAGCAGGCCTCCGCCTGGCTTCCCCGCTACTTTTCGCCCGCGGCCCGGACGCGCGTGCCGGCCAAAATCACCGCCTGGCTCGCCCGCATCGCCCCACAAACCGAACCCGACGCGCTCCGTTGCGGACTGCCACTGCGCCAACTGGTCCTGCGCCTGGTCGAGCGCACCGCAGTTCACTGTCTGGTCGTCGCCACCGAAGAGGAATGCCTGAACGCCCGGGGCATCGCCCGTTTGCTGCATCTCACCCAGCGGGAAGGCGAGGTGCTCTACTGGCTGGTCGTGGGCAAAGACCGCACGCAGGTCGGGCGAGCCCTCGGCGTCAGCAAACGCACCATCGGCAAGCACTGCGAACACCTTTTCACCAAGCTCGGCGTCAAGAGCCGCGCCGCCGCCGTCCGCCTCGTCGTGGCCCGCCGCGCCGGAAATTGAGACCGCCCTCACCGGCCCGGATTACCTGCTCCCGAAGAACCATCCCCCACCGGAACCAGTCCCCGATGGACAAGCGCCGCACCTGACGGCCGGCGACCGCAAAACCGCAACGGGCGATCGATTCGCCACCGCCCTGCCAGTTTCGCCGTCTATTTCGAGCTTTCATCCCTTCCGCCGGAAACCATCCTGCGCCCGTGTCCCGCCCGGATTCCCAACTTCGCCGTTTGCTGCGCGAAATCCGCGCATGCACGGTCTGCGCGGGCGTTCTCCCCTGCCCGCCCCGCCCGGTGCTTCGCGCCTCCACCTCCGCGCGGCTGCTGATCGTCGGCCAGGCCCCGGGACGGCGCGTCCACGAAACCGGCGTCCCGTGGAACGACCCGTCCGGCGACCGTTTGCGCGCCTGGCTCGGGCTGTCGCGGGAGGTCTTCTACGACGAACACCGCATCGCCATTGTCCCCACCGGATTCTGCTATCCGGGCAAAGGGGAACGTGGCGATCTCCCGCCGCGCCCCGAGTGCGCCCCGTTGTGGCATCCGCGTCTGCGCGCCCTTCTCCCGGAAATCCAGCTGACCTTGCTCGTCGGCAGTTACGCCCAAGCCTGCTACCTGGCCCGGCGCAGAAAGGATTCCCTCCGCGAGACCGTCCGCGCCCATGCCGAATATCTGCCGGAGTTCTTCCCTCTGCCGCATCCCAGCCCCCGGAACATCCTCTGGTTCAAAAGGAATCCCTGGCTCGAACAGGAGGTCATCCCCGCCCTCCGCCAGCAGATCCGGAGAATCCTCGCACAACCGCCAAGCCATCCCGAACGGCCCAAACCCTGAGCGGAAACACTGACAACGCAGCTGCCAACCCGGGGCTGTCGCCAATGCCCGCGGACATCGCCTGTCGAACCGCCCGCTTCCAATCGTGGAGCCGGTTTGAAAACCCCGGTCGCAAGTTCCGCGTTTCCGCGCCTCACGGCTTCGCCACCGGCGGCGGACGGATGATCGTCTGGCTCTGTTCCCGCAGGAACTGCTGCACGTAATACGGACCCAGTGCCCCCTTCCCGCTCGATCCCGAGCACTTCCACCCGCCGAACGATTGCACCCCCGGCCACGCTCCCGTCGTCGCGCCCCCGCGCCGGTTGGCATACGTCACCCCCGCCTCGATCCCCGCGAAGAACTCCTCCTGCTCACGCTCGATCTGCGTGAAGATGCCCGCCGTCAGCCCATAATCTCCGCGATTCGCCAACTCCAGCGCTTCGTCCAGCGATTTGATCTCCGCCACGGCCAGGATCGGCGCAAAGTATTCCTCGCGAAACAGCGGCGAATCCGCCGGCAGACGGTCCACAATCGCCGGCTCGACATAATAACCTTGCGCCAGCTCCCCGTCGCGCGGTCGCCCACCGCCCTGCACCACCCGGCCATCCCGGCGCGCCTTCAGCATCACCTTCCGATACCGCTCCACCGCCGCCTCGTTGATCAACGGCCCCAGAAACGTCTCGCGCCGGGTCGGATCGCCAATCTTCAGACGCCGCGTCTTCTCCACCAGCATCTCCAGGAACGGCCCGTAAATCGCCCGGTGCAGATACAACCGCGAACACGCCGAACACTTCTGCCCGCCCATCCCGAACGCCGACCGCAACACCCCCTCGGTCGCGTCATCAAGATTCGCCGTCGGCATCACGATCGCCGGATTCTTGCCTCCCATCTCGGCCAGGCACGGACGCGGCCGCCGCGTTCCGAAACGCGCCAGCAAATCCATTCCCACCTCCCGCGACCCCGTGAACGCCATGCCGTCCACGCCCTCGTTGGCCACCAACTCCCCGCCCACTTCCGCGCCCGCCCCGGTTACAAAATTGAAAATGCCCACCGGCAGTCCCGCATTGTGCAGCGCCTCGTGCAAACCCAGTCCCGCCAGCGGCGTGTCACTGGCCGGCTTGAACACCACCGTGTTCCCTGCGATCAACGCCCCGGCCGCCATCCCCGCCGCCAGCGCAAAGGGAAAATTGAACGGCGCCACCACCGCCCACACCCCGTACGGCTTCAACACGCTGCGCGTCCGCTCGCTGCCCGCGCCTCCCATCGCCTGCGCAAATCCCTGGTGCAATTCCATCTGCCGGCAGTAATACAAAATCAAATCCACCGCCTCCGACACCTCGGCGATCGCCTCCACGCGGTTCTTCCCCACCTCCAGCGTCAGCCACGCCGCATACTTGAATTGATGCCGCGCAATTTCATCGGCCGCCGACCGGAGGAACGCCACCCGCTGCTGCCAGCCCAGCTCCCGCCAATCCGGATACGCCCGCCGCGCAACCTCCACCGCCCGTGCCACATCGGCCCGCGAGCCGCGCTGAAAACGCCCGATCACCTGCGTCACATTGGCCGGATTCAGGTCCGCGAACGTCCCCGCCCCCGCCTTGCGCCCCTTCCCCCCGATGATCATCGGATGCACCGCACCCAACCGGTGCCGAGCGTGATTCAATGCCGTGTCGAACTCGCGATGAAACTCATCCCCCAACGATCCCAGGCTGGCGTAGGTAATTTTGTCCATAGGACTGCTCCGTGACTGACGTCCCTGAGCTTACCTCACAACCGCCCCCACCGCAAACGGCGCCGCCCCGACCCGGTCCCGCCACCGCGGCCGGCACCACGCTGGCGGCGGCTATTTCACCACTCCGTCAACCGGTGCCAGCCGCCCCGGTTCCCGCAACCCCCGCCCGGTGCGTTTGGTCAGCGAATCCCCCAATTCCACGCGCGCCTCCTCGGCCAAGCCCAGCAACCGCTGCACCACCGCCGCATTCTCCCCCGCCACGTTTTTCGCCTCCGCAACGTCCGCCGCCAGGTCAAACAATTCCCACGCCGCCAGCTTGTGCTGATCATACTTCGCCGGTATCCCGCCCTTGCCACCCGGCCGCCCGCTGAGCGAGCGATACGTGTGCGGCAATTGCAGTTTCCAGCGTCCATCCCCCGAAGTCACCGCCTGCAACTGGTTGTTCTCATAGTAAAACCAGTAGGCATCGTGCGGGTTCCGCGCCCCCGGAAGCCCCGCCAGGATTGGCCACACATCCCGACCGTCGATTGTCCGCTCCGGCAACCCCGCTCCCGCCAGCCGCGCAATTGTCGGCAGCAGGTCAATCGTCATCAGCATGTCCGCCGACGTCGTGCCCGCCGGGATCCGCCCCGGCCAACGCATGATGCACGGCACCCGCGTCCCACCCTCCCAGCACGTTCCCTTCCCCTCCCGCAGCGGACCCGCCGAGCCCGCGTGATCGCCGTAACTCAGCCACGGGCCGTTGTCCGACGTGAAAATCACCAGCGTATCGCGCTCCAATCCATTCCGCTCCAGCGCGCGCAACACCTCCCCGACGCTCCAGTCAATCTCCATGATCACGTCGCCATAGCGCCCGGCCGCCGATTTCCCCTTGAACTTGCTGCTCACATACAACGGCACGTGCGGCATGTTGTGCGCCAGGTAAAAGAAAAACGGCCGCTCCTTGTTCCGCTCGATGAACCGCACCGCGCGCTCCGTGTACGCCGTCGTCAACTGCTCCTGGTCCTCCGGCGTCAAACCCGCCTTCACCACCTTCTCCCCCTCCAGCAACGGCAGCGGCGGATACGTCCCCGGCTTCGCCTCGGGATGATGCGGCCACATGTCATTCGAGTACGGCAGTCCGTAGTATTCATCAAAGCCCCGCCGCGTCGGCAGGAACTCCGGGTGATGCCCCAGATGCCACTTGCCCGCCATGCCCGTGGCATAACCCTTCCGTTTCAGCAGGGCCGCCAGCGTCATCTCCCCCGCCGCCAACCCGTGCCGCGCCCCCGGCGACAGCGCCCCGTGAATTCCGATCCGGTTTGGATAACACCCCGTCAACAATCCCGCCCGCGACGCCGAACAAACCGGCTGCGGCACATGAAAATTCGTGAACTTCCTCCCCGCCGCCGCCATCCCGTCCAGATTCGGCGTCGCATAGCCCTTCGCCCCAAAGACGCCAACGTCCCCGTACCCCTGATCGTCCGTGAAGATGATCACCACATTCGGCGGACGATCCGCCGCCGCAACCATCGTCACCCCAATTAACATCCACGCCAGCAGGCCGCGCATCAGTGCATTCATGAGTGATCGCACTCTAGCCGCCCCCTGGCCGACATTGCCAGCCCCGCTTGCCAACACCCGCCCGCCCCATCGACCCATGCGGGAACGTAGCAGCTTCCACCCGGGAGCACACGCCTCTGGCGTGTGGTTTCCGGCGTCCCGCCGGAAACTTCGTACCACCATCCCCTTTCCACCCGGCAACGCAGCAACAGACTGGGTGCCAAAATCGTGACCCGGACAGGTCCACAGCAGCGCTCAGGAACCCTGCCCTCCAAATCTCAAATGCCCCGTTCCGTCCCCTCCTGCCCCTTCACCCAGGCCCGCCCACCGCCCCTGATCTAGCGCGGATTGCATTGCAGATTCCGACCCGCAATGCCCATGCTCACCCCATGCAATTCACCCGGCACGGCCCGCACTCAGTT
>CAZUUP010000392.1:0-6018 GCA_964623105.1 uncultured Akkermansia sp. | reverse complement strand
AGCGAGCATTCGCCATCGACAAAGTCCGCAGCCCGCACCACCCCGGACTCGATGAAGTTAAGCGCCCCGCGGATGGTTCGCGGCGTGTGATGGAAGCTGGCCAGCAGGGTGAGGTTGGAATAGTGGATCAACCCGGTGTCCAGTGTCACCGTGGTTCCTGCCGGACAACCGCCAAAAAAATTCACCACCCCGCCTTTGCGCACCAGTTTGACCGAGGCCTCCCAAACCTCCGGCTTGCCCACCGCCTCGATCACCACATCAAAGGGTTTGGGCACCGCCGCCTTTACTGCCTCGACCAGATTGTCCCGCCCCGCGACGTCCACCACCTGCGCGGCGCCGAGCCGCGCGGCCGTCTGCAAGCGCGCGGCGCCGCGCCCGGCCACGGCAACCTCGCAGCCCCGATGTCGCGCCAGGGCGACAAACATCAGCCCGATCGGTCCGGCTCCGAGCACCAGCACGCGCTGACCCGCCTGCAACTTGCAATCCTCGACGCCCTGCACCACGCAGGCGAGCGGTTCCACCAGCGCCGCGTCCCGGAAGGAAGTCTCGGGTTTCAGCCGCAGCAGGTTCTTTTGGACCAAGCGCCGGGGCACGACGATGGACTCCGCATACGCCCCATTGAGAAACAGCAGGTCGTCGCACAGGTTCTCCTGCTCCGCCTGGCACAGCGAGCAGTTCCCGCACGGGCTGGAATTGGCCACGACGACGCGGTCGCCGACCTGCCAGTGCTTCACGTCCGGCCCGACTTCGCGGATGGTCCCGGCGAGTTCGTGTCCGAAGACCGCCGGCGGCACGATCATGCGGGCGTGATATCCGCGCTTGAAAACCTTCAGATCCGTTCCGCACGTGAGCGCCACCTCGATGGCGATGCGCACCTCGCCCGGCCCGAGCGGCGACTCGTGCCGTTCCTCGACCCGGACATCTTCTTTGCCATACAAAACAGCGGCTCTCATGGCGGGATTCTGCAACATCTTCCTTGCGCCGCAACGCCGATTTCGCCCACGGTCGGCGCGGCAAAAGCCCGGCATCATGGACATCCTGAAACGTTTCCTCGATCTGATCCTGCACCTCGACAAGCATCTGGACACCTTGGTCCAGAATTACGGGCCGTGGGTGTATGCGATCCTTTTCCTCATCGTCTTTTGCGAGACGGGGCTGGTCGTGACGCCGTTTCTGCCCGGCGATTCGCTGCTCTTCACCGTGGGGGCCATTGCTGCGCGAGGATCGCTGGATGTCTATCTGATCGCCGGTCTGCTCACCATCGCCGCCATCCTCGGCGACACCGTCAACTATTGGGTCGGCAAACTTGTGGGGCAGCAACTCATTGCCCGCTACCCGAAGCTTTTTCGCCCGGAGCATCTCCAGCGAACGCATGAGTTCTTCGAGCGCTACGGCGGCAAGACCATCATCATCGCCCGCTTTGTCCCGATTGTGCGCACGTTCGCCCCGTTTGTCGCCGGCATTGGCAAGATGACCTATGGGCGCTTCATGACCTTCAACGTGGGTGGCGGGCTGCTGTGGATTCTGCTCCTCGTGCCCGCCGGCTATTTCTTCGGAAACGTCCCGATCGTGAAGAAGAATTTCACGCTCGTCATTTTCGGCATCATCTTCCTCTCGATCCTGCCGGCCATCACCGAAACCATCCGCGAGCGCAACCGGCTCCGGCGCGAAGCCGGGAAATGAACAGGTCGGTCTCCCGCGGAGAAACGGCGGATTGACGGCGGTGGGCGTCCGGTAGCGTGTCGGGGCGTCACCTTGTCAGTTGGGGGCGGGAAAAATTCCCTTCCACGCCCAGTCCCGGCACATTGGAGGAATGGGTTTCGTGCCGCCAACCCTCACCGTAGTTCGCGTTTAACCCGGGGGCCGGGTATGCCGATGCTACGATGATGATGTGTGGGCTCCGAATCTGGGCTGGGCGGGCTGTGACGCGCGGGGTTGCAGGCGCGAAATGGATCCGTGTGCTTCTGCTGACCGGGTGTTTGGTCGGTGGATTTGAGGGCGAGGTGTTGGCGGACGAACAAGCCGGCCCGACGGGGGAAAAGCCGGCGCAGTCATTGGGAGAATCCATCCGGGCGCGGCGGGCGGTGCGGGCGGCGGCGAACGGGACGGTGGTGGGCCGGGAGTCGGTGTTGACCTCGGTCATGACGGATTTCTATGACATCGCGCTGGTGCTGGCGACGGTGTTCCTGTTGGTGATGCTTGGCGCCTCGGTTTCCTTGCGGCGGAAGGTGAAGGAGCAGACGGAGCTGATCCGGGAGCAGGTGAAGCGGGAGGCGGCGTTGGAGGATTTGTACCGGTCGCTCTTCGAGAATGCGAATGACGTGATTTACACGCACGATGTGACGGGGCGGTTGAAGTCGTTGAACAAGGCGGGGGAGCGGGCCTTTGGGGTGAAGCGGGAGCAGGCGACGCAGGTTAACCTGCGGGATTTCGTGGTGATGGAGCAGCGGGCGGATTTTGAGCGGTGGATGGAGAAGCAGTCGGCGGGGCAGGGGGCGGGGGCGTTTGAGCTGCGGATTCGGTCGCGGGAGGGGAAGCAGGCGGTGCTGGAGGTGAGCGCACGGCGGATTCAGCGGGAGGGCGGGTCGCCGGAGATCGAGGGAATTGCCCGGGATGTAACGGAGCGCAAAGCGGCGGAAGAGGCGTTGCGGCAGTCGGAGGAGCGGTTTTCGAGTGCGTTCCGGCTGAGCCCGCTGCCAATTGCGATCAGCACGTTGTCCGAGGGACGTTTGCTGAGCGTGAATGAAAGTTTCCTCAAACTGTTCGGCTTTTCACGTGAGGAGGTGGTGGGGCAGACGACGGGAGATCTCGGGGTGTTTGCCGAGCCGGAGGAGCGGGGGCGGATCAACCAGCTGATCCGGGAGCAGCGGTCGGTGTGCGGGCACGAGTGCCGGTTCCGGACGAAGACTGGCAGTTTGCGGACGGCGTTGTTGTTCATCGAGGTGATCGATCTGGGGCCGGAGCGTTGCATGTTGACGGTGGCGCATGACGTGACGGAGCGGTTGCATCTGGAGAGCCAGTTGCGGCAGGCGTTGAAGATGGAGGCGGTGGGGCGGCTGGCGGCGGGGGTGGCGCATGATTTCAACAACATTCTCACGGTGATCCAGGGCAACGCGGAAGTGGCGTTGGCGCGAAAGAACATCCTGCCGGAGTTTGCGCGGCCGCTGGAGCACATCTCGGATGCGGCACAGCGGGCGGCGAGCCTGAC
The DNA here is from genome assembly GCA_964623105.1 of uncultured Akkermansia sp. Classification (GTDB taxonomy): domain Bacteria; phylum Verrucomicrobiota; class Verrucomicrobiia; order Limisphaerales; family BJHT01; genus BJHT01. The sequence continues at coordinate 2,810 of CAZUUP010000392.1, read as the reverse complement.
CCGGCAGTTGCTGACGTTCAGCCGGCAGCAGAAAATGCAGACCTCGCCGGTGGATTTGAACGTGTTGACGAACAATTCCGCGAAGATGATCCGGCATTTGCTGACGGATGACATCGTGCTGAAGGTGCATTACACGGCCAATCTGCCGGTCATCCAGGCCGACCCGACGATGATGGAGCAGATCATCATGAACCTTGTGGTCAACGCGCGGGATGCGATGCCGCGGGGCGGACAGGTGAACGTGACGACAGCGGTGGTGCGGGTGGATCCAGGGCATGTGAAGCTGCACCCGGAATCGCGCGAGGGTGAGTTTGTGCGGTGGAGTGTGGCGGACAACGGGACGGGCATGGACGCGGCGACGTTGTCGCGGATCTTCGAGCCGTTTTTCACGACCAAGGATCCGGGCAAGGGAACGGGGCTCGGGTTGGCGACGGTTTACGGGGTGGCGAAGCAGCACAAGGGCTGGATCGAGGTGGAGAGCGAGGTTGGGAAGGGGACGACGTTCCATATTTTCTTCCCCTGCGAGCGGGTCACGGCTCCGGCCGCGCGGAAGCGGACGCCGAAAACCATCCGCACGGGGCAGGAAACCATCCTGGTGGTCGAGGACGAGGTGGCGGTGGGGGAGTTGGTGCGGAGCGTGTTGGAGGAGAGCGGGTTCCGCGTGCTGAAGGCGACCAGCGGTTTGCAGGCGCTGGAGATTTGGAACGAGCACGCGGCGGCGATTGATCTGGTGCTCACGGACATGAAGATGCCGAAGGGGATGTCGGGCGGGGAGTTGGTGGAGAATCTGCGGGCGTTACGGCCGGATTTGAAGGTGATCTTTACCAGTGCGTATGCGCCCGAAGCGCAGGGCTGCAAGCTGGCCCTGCGCGAGGGGTTCAATTTCCTGCCGAAGCCTTATACGCCGCCGAAACTGGTGCAAGTGGTGCGGGCGCGGTTGGACAACCGGGAATTGGAAGCTGTCCGTCCGTCGCCCCCGGCTGGCGAGGAGCAGGAGACGGAACTGGCCGTGGCGTGACCGGCGGTTTGCCGGAGGGGTTGGGGAGTTTGGGGGAGGACGGGGCGAGGCGAGGCGTCGGTTCTTTGCCGTGGGTCGTTGACAGGGGGAAGTTCTGGCCCTACATAATCTCCGCCAGACAGAACCACGCCTACTAATGATCACGATCCTTACTCGCGTCTTTTTGCTGCTGGCCATCCTGGCCACCGGTGCCGCGCTGTACTTCGTCAACACGAAGATTCCGGAGAACATCAAAAAGAAAGACGATGCGATCGCGGCGGGCGAGGCTGCGTTGGTGAAGAAGGAGAGCGACCGCAAGAAGCTCGAAGGAGAGTTGACGGCGACCAAGGATGATCTGGACAAGGCCAGCGCGGACAACGTGCGGATGAAGGCCGAGGTGGAGGACGCCAAGAAGAAGGAGGCGGAGGCGGTGGCCAAGGCATCCAAGGCTGAGAGCGACGCGGCGAAGGCGCGGGCGGACGTGCAGAAGGCCAAGGATGAGAACAAGGAACTGACCGATATCGGCAAGTCGGCCCAAGAGATTCGGGCGGCGTTTGCGGAGGTGCTCCGTTTGCGCGAGGAGAAGATGGTCGCGGAGTCGGAGCGAAAGCTCCTGTATGGCCAGTATGCGCGGGTGACGACTGAATTGGCGAATGTGAAGGGTTCGACGGACAAGGTGCGGTTGCCGCCCGGACTGAAGGGAAAGATCACGATCGTGGATCCGAAGTGGGCGTTTGTGATCGTGAACCTGGGGGGAAACCAGGGAATGTTGCCGGGCGGGGAGATGGTGGTGCATCGTGAAGAGCGGATGTTGGGGCGGATCAGAATCACGCAGGTCGAGGCGAACTATTCGATCGGGAATATTGCGCTGGCGCTGCGGAAGGATGAAATCACTGAAGGCGACGCGGTAGCTTCTGCACAATGAAAACGCGAGTTGTTTCCCTTGTTACTCTGGCGCTATGGATGGTGTTGGGTGGCGTGGCCCTGTTCAGCACGGGTTGCGCAACGGCGGACCCGGATAACGCCTCGGCGCGGCCTTGGAATTCGCCGCGCGGCTGGGAGTCGGGCGCCTTGCCGTCGGTGCTGACGGATCCGCGGCGTTGAGATGGAGGGTTCGGGCGGGTTGACTGGTGGCGGTCCGTGGGGTTGGTGGGGTGATTTTTACCAGAATCCGCGCGCGCGGGCAGCGCAAGCTTGCCTGTCCCTTTCAGAGAAATTCGAGGCTGTGGATTGGCGGTAGGGATGATTGTCGAGCGCCCCGCGGTCCGCTGACGGTGATTGGGCGCGAAACACTTGCCACAAGTCGGCGGATCAATGGTCTGATTTGGCGCCGGAGAGATATGAATCGGAACGGACGATTCGAACGGTGTTTCCGCTTCTGAAGTGGCAGGGGTTGGTGGGGGTGAGCGTCCGGGCTTCGAGCGGAACTTCTTTCAACGCGACGGAAAGCAGTTGGGTGTTGCCTGCTTCGAGTTGGAATTTCCTGCGGCCCGGAGGGTTCTCATCTCCTGGATCTCTGCTCCACCTCTGCCGGGAAAGGGCTTGGCGACCGGGGCCCGGGTGCGGGGATTGAGGCGCGGTGATCCGAGGCGGGAGGCTTGGTTTAGAGCGAGGTGGAGCGGGAGCCCGGTCATCGTGGAAGATGCGGTGCGGACGCCGCGCCGGTGGCAGAATGGGAGAATGAATTAGAAATGAGGTGGCGGTTCGGGGGGCTTTCGCGGCTTCCATTGGGGACGGCGGGAAGGGTAGTTTGGGCGGTGGCAATGGAAGGATTTTTTGATGGCGAAGGAATTTATCAGGATCGGCGGGGCCC
>CAZUUP010000391.1:0-6018 GCA_964623105.1 uncultured Akkermansia sp. | reverse complement strand
AAGTTTTGCCCCAGCATTCACGACTGTTCCGTGGGGAACATGAAAAGGCCGTGCTCCTCACATCACTCCCAAAAAGAAAAATACGGCATTTCCCGGCGACTCCTGCTAACTTCCTCCCAGCTCCGAAATACCGAGGGAGCCAAACCCAGAAATCCGGGCAAGCCGCCCGGAATTCCACAGTGCATTACATCACATGAGCAACCTGCTTGCCGGACTGAAACAACACAGCGTCATCGTCGCCGACACCGGCGACTTCGAGAGCATCCGCAAATACCAACCCCGCGACGCCACCACCAACCCCAGCCTCCTCCTCAAGGCCGCCCAGATGCCCGAATACGCGGACATCGTCAACCGCGCCATCGCCGATGCCAAGGCCGAGTCCGCCGGTTCCCGCGGCACCCTCGACGTTGCGCTCGACAAACTCTCCGTCGCCTTCGGTCTCGAAATCCTCAAGATCGTCCCCCAGCGCGTTTCCACCGAAGTGGACGCCCGTCTCAGCTTCGACACCGTCGGCACCCTCGCCAAAGCCCGCTCCCTCATCGCGCGCTACGAAAAAGCCGGCATCGCCCGCGAACGCATCCTCATCAAAATTGCCGCCACCTGGGAGGGCATCGAAGCCGCCCGCCAGCTTCGCGCGGACAAGATCAACTGCAACCTCACCCTCCTCTTCTCCTTCGCCCAGGCCGTTGCCTGCGCTCAGGCGGATGTGAAACTCATCTCCCCATTCGTCGGCCGCATCCTGGACTGGTACAAGAAATCCACCGGCCGCAACGAATACCCCGCCCCCGAAGATCCCGGCGTCCTTTCCGTCACCAAGATCTTTAACTACTACAAGAAATTTGGCCACCAGACCGAAGTCATGGGCGCCAGCTTCCGCAACGTCGGCGAAATTCTCGAACTTGCCGGCTGCGACCTCCTCACCATCAGTCCCGCCCTCCTCGAAGAGATGCAGAAAACCCCCGGCACCGTCGCCCGCAAACTCGACGCCACCGCCGCCCGCACCAGCCCGCTCGAAAAAATCACCCTCGACGAGAAATCCTTCCGCTGGCTCCACAACGAAGACCAGATGGCCACCGAGAAACTCTCCGAGGGCATCCGCATCTTTGCTGCCGACACCCTCAAGCTCGAAAAGTGGGTGCAGACCAAGCTTTGATCCGTCCCTCGTCCTCGCCCCCTCACACCGCCGGTCATCCCCGACCGGCGGTTTTTTATTCCCCGCCCCTTTCCGGCCTGTCCTCTCCGCTTCCCCCCACCGCATTCACCAGCAACGCCACCACCACCGTGATCGCCGTCCCGATCATCGTGAACCACGGCCACGCGATCGCCGGCTTCATGAACACCACCAGACAAATCATTCCCGCCAGCGACGCCACCATGCCCGCAATCACCGGCACGGCCCGCCCCCGCTTGAAATTGAGCGCCAGCAACAACCCGCCCAACATCGCTCCACTCGTCAATCCGCTCAGCGAGAACGCCGCATTGAGCACCGACTCCACCTCCTTGGTCAGGTAAGCCACCACGATCAGCATCACAGCCCAAAACGCCGTCGAGTAACGGCTCCACTTCAGCTTCGCCGCCTCACCCCCCGCCGTCTCCGCCTTCACCTTGAACAAATCCGTCATCGACACCGCCGCCAGCGCCGACAACGCCGAACTCACCGACGACATCGCCGCGGACAGGATCGCCACGATCAAGAACCCCTTCACCACATTCGGCATCGCTGTCAGGATGAAAATCGGAAAAATGTAATCATACTTCCCCACCCCCGGCCGCACCTCCGGCACCGGAATCGGCAACTGCGGAAACTGCTGGTAGTACACCCACAACATCGTCCCCGTCAGGAGGAACATCAGAAACAGCGGGAAGATGATCACCGCGCTCAGCACCAGCGCTTTGCGCCCCTCCGTCACCGAACTGCACGTCAGCACCCGCTGCACCACCAACTGGTCCGCCCCGTGCGACGACATCACCTGAAACGTCGCCCCCACCACCCCCATCCATAAATTGAACGGCTTCCCCAGCGTCAGGCTCGCATTGAGCCAGTCCAGTTTCCCCGCCGCCCCCGCCTTCGCCAGCGCCCCGCTCCACCCGCCCGCCACCAAAGTCGGGATGTAGCACAACGCAAACAACCCGCCCGCCATAAACAGAAAAAACTGCACCGCATCCGTCCAGATCACCGCCTTTACCCCGCCCACGAACGTGTAAATCCACGACAACCCCACGAACAGCAGGATCACCCACAAGATCTGGTCATCCCGGTAACCCACCATCAACTGCAGCGGGATGCACGTCACATACACGCGCACCCCCGCCGCCAGCGTTCCCGCCATCAAAAAAAACAATCCAATCGTCCGTCGCGCCGGATGCCCGAACACATCGCCCAGCAACTGATACGGCGAGTAGATCTCCCCCCGGAAATAATGCGGCACCATCACCACCGCCAGGATGATCCGCGCCAGCACATACCCGATCACAATCTGCATGAAACCCAGATTGTCCGGCCCATACGCCATTGCCGGCACCCCGATAAACGTCAGCGCGCTCGTCTCCGTCGCGACAATCGAAAATCCCACGCCCCACCAAGGAATGTTCCGGCTGCCCAGAAAATAATCCCGCGTCGTCTTCTGCTCCCGCCCAAACCACATCCCGAACGCAATGATCCCGCCAAGGTATCCAACGATGACCAGCCAGTCCGCCCAGTTTAGGTGATTCATGAAAGCCCGCCCACGGCTGCGAATCATCGCCCGCCAAAGCGTCCCCGACTCTGCGAACTCCCCCGCCGAATTGCAACCCGCCGACTCCGGGACCCAGGCATCATCGCGCCCCAGCCCCGCTCCGCGTTCGCGAACGCTCACGCCTCCCGGCCCACCGCCTCGCGCAATCGCCGCAAATACTCCGCTCGCGAAATCTCCACCGCCCCCATCTGCCGCGTCACCGGCGTCGTCATCTGAATGTCAAACAACCTGCATCCCCGCTCACGCAATCTCTCCGCCAGATGCACCAGCGCCACCTTCGAAGCATTGCTTTCCAAGTGAAACATCGACTCCCCCGCGAACAGTCCTTCCACCTCCACTCCGTAAACCCCGCCCACCAGCCTCCCCTCCCGCCAGCACTCCACACTCCGCGCGTGACCCGCCCCATGCAACGCCGTGTACGCCTCGACAAACCCCGGCGTGATCCATCCCTCGCGCCCCCGCCCATGCGCCCGTGCGCAAGCCTCCATCACCAGCCGAAACGCCCGGTTCTCCGTGATCACAAACGGCTCCCGCGCCAGAAATTTCCGCAGACTTCGGGACACATGCAAATTCTCCAACTCAATCACCGACCGCGGATCAGGCGACCACCACGTCACCGGCTTCTCCGTCCACGGAAACAGCCCGCTGCGATACGCCAGCAACAACCTCGGCACGCTCAAATCTCCTCCCACCGCCACCAACCCGGCACCCTCAGCCAACGTCGGATCGGGAAACCACAACTCCTCCCCCAACCGCGCCGACACCCGCCGCCGCTCCTGTTCGCTGCCTTCAAAATCCATTCGTAGGTACAGCCATCCCATGTTCCCCAACCCCGGTCCAACCCCAAACCACCACGACACCCCTCCCCGAAAACTGGATATTAAACTTCCATCACTTCCCCCCTCTTCCCCTCCCTCCGTCTCTCCCTCACTCCTCGCCCCTCAAACCAACCCCTTGATCGGCCCACCCCGCGTCAGCAAATCCACCAAGTTCGTCGGCAGGCCATCCGTCAATCGCACCTCCCCGACATCCAGGATCGTGTGCATCACCGTAGCCAGCAAATCCGCCATGGTGGCCCGATCCTCCGCCGGTTCCCCGCCGTCACGGGTGGACTGCCCCACCACCGCCCCCATGCGCAATCCGCCCCCATACAACATCAGCGGCGCCAATCCACCCCAATGATCCCGTCCGCCGTTCTTGTTGATGCGCGGCGTCCGCCCCATCTCCCCGCAACACACCAGCAAAATCTTGTCCCGCAATCCGCGCGCCTCCACATCCTCGATGAACGCCGACACCGCATGGTCGAACGGCGTTCCCACGTATCCCATTCCCTCCCGCATTGTCGCGTTGTTCGCATCCGCGTGCATGTCCCACACAAAACTCGTGTTCACCGTCACAAATCCCGCGCCCCGCTCGCACAACCGCCGCGCCAGCAGGAGCAACTTCCCCAGCGTCGCCCCGTGATCCGCGTAATGCTTCTTGTTGTTCCACTTCGCGCTGATGCGATCCGGCGGCACCAAACCCGCCGTGTCATAACGCGCGACCACCCGCTCGTCCTCCTTCCCCAGATCAAACGCATCCGACACCCCGCCCAGCAGCGCGCCAAACGCCTGCTCCTGAAATTCGCTCACCCCCTCCAGCGCCCCGCTCGCATCCACCCACCGCTTCCACTGGTCAATCCCCGCCAGCAACGCCCGCCGGTCCTGCAACCGCTCCACCGGCAGATTCAGCTTCATGTCCTGCTGCAAGCCGCCCCCCGCCCCCGGCACAAACGGCGCATACGAAGTCCCCAACTCCCCCGTCGCGCTGAAATCCCCAAACTGCGTGATCGCCGGCCCCGCGTCCGGCTTCACCGAGCGCGGGAACAACATCACATTCGTCGGCATCCCCGTCCCCGCCCGCAACGGCCCGGCCACCCGCGCATACAACGAACCCATGTTCGCCCGCATCGTGTCCCGCCCCACCACCGGCTTGATGTCATGATTCGCATCTCCCGTCGCAAACGACCGCACCACGCTGAACTTGTGCGCCAGCCGCGCCAGACGCTCCAGCGTGCTGCCAAACGTGATCCCCGGCAGCGTCGTCGGAATCTCCCCCGTCGCGCTCCGGATCTCCCGCGGCGCATCCATCTTCGGATCAAACGTCTCGAACTGCGAAGGCCCCCCGTGCATGAACAGAAAAATCACCGACTTGTCCCGCAACGGCAGCTTCCGCGCCCGCGCCTGCGCCCGGATCGCAAACAAGTCAGCCAGCGACAGCCCGCCAAGGCCCAGGCCGCCCACGCGCAGAAATGCCCGCCGGTCCAGCCCGGCTCCGGCTCCAAGAGGATTATGAAACGCCAGCATGATTGGTCATGCAGAGACGCCACCCGCCCGCCGGGCATTCGCCTCATTCACCCCTTCCCAGTTCAAAACATCCGCACCAACCGCCGCACGATCTCAACCGTCGCCGAGCCCCACCAACCCACCGCGTCCAGCAAATGCACCTTCTCCGTCATCATCGGCAACCCCAGCAACAGCACCGTCACATTCCCCAGAAAAATGATCACCGCCGAAAACAGATACCCCTGCGACGTGATGTCCGACTGCCGCGTCTTCAACGCATGCCACGTCAGCGTCACGTGAAACGCATACGCCGCCCCCACCACCAGGTGAAACCACGGCATCAGCCGGCTCCAGCCCCAGATCAGATGCCCCACCACAAAACCCGCCACCACCAACGCCGCGTAAAACGGGAAAAAATACGGCGCCAATGCCACCAAAAAATTCGTCCGTGTCACCACCACATGCCCTCCCGTCGCGCCCGCCCGGAACCGCTTCACCCGCCCCCCCATCGCCCACGTCCACACCGCATGCGTCATTTCATGCCCCACCACATACAGCCACATCGGCTTCGGCAGCAGCACATACACCACCCACCAGCAAATCGCCCCCGCCAGGAACGGCACCACCGTCAGCGTCGCCCCGCCGCACTCCCACAACACCCGCCCCAACGCCCGCAACGCCCCGGCGCATACCGGCAGCAAGCACACCGCAATGATCAATTTCACCCACTTGGGCATCCCAAAAGCAGACTGAACTTGCCCCTCAACGCCAGCCCAAAAACCACATCAGCACTGAAAAACCATCTCCCATCTTTCCACCGGCATTGCTTCGAATTGAGGGACAGGAAGACGGGCGACCAATCAACCCACCCACCATAAAAACGACCCTCGCTCCCCCCATTCGACCATCCGCACCCCTCCTTCCCCGCATCTCCGTCTCCCTCGCCCCGCGAGGCACGA
>CAZUUP010000390.1:0-6041 GCA_964623105.1 uncultured Akkermansia sp. | reverse complement strand
CGGCATCAACTCCACCTACTTCGGCCCCAACGCCAGCCGCCCCATCATCCGCGGCCTCGGCGGCGACCGTATCCGCATCCTGCAAAACGGACTCGGCACGATGGACGTCTCCAACACCAGCGACGACCATGCCGTCGCAGTTGACCCGCTCTCCCTGACCCGGATCGAGGTCGTCCGCGGCCCCGCAGCACTCATGTACGGCCCGAACGCCATTGGCGGCGTCGTCAACCAAATCGACAACCGCATCCCCGACCGCATGATCAAGGATGCCATCACCGGCATGGTCGAGGGCCGTTTCGACTCGCCCGCCAACGGCAAGTCCGGCTCCCTGCTCGTTGAAGGTGGCAGCAAGCACGGCATCAACTATCACTTCGACGCCTTCCGCCGCCACGCCGGCAACGTCAGCATCCCCGGCCTCGCATGGACCCCGGCGGAACAGGCCACCCGCGGCACCGCCGGGCCCCGCGACCGCCTCCCCGGCAGCCAGTCCATCTCGGATGGCGCCACCGGCGGCGCGTCCTACGTTTGGGACAAGGGCTACTTCGGGGGAGCCTTCCAAGGCTACAACAACGACTACGGGGCCGTGGCCGAACCGGGCGTGAACATCCGCCTCCACCAACGCCGCTGGGACCTCGCCGGCGCCTTCCTCCAGCCCATCGACGCCATCCAGTCCATCCGCTGGAAGATCGGCCGCGCCAATTACAAACACACCGAATACGACGAGGGCGCCGCGGGCACCATCTTCAATTCCGACGCCTACAACGGCCGTCTCGAGGTGCTGCACAAGGAATTCGGCCGCGTCGAAGGTTCGCTCGGCTACGAAATCCGCCAGGACCGCCTCACCGCCATCGGGCCCGAAGCCTTCCTGCCCCCCAACCAGACCTCGATGAACTCGCTCTTTGCCTTCGAGGAAGTCAAATGGGACAAGCTCAGCCTCCAGTTCGGCGGCCGCGTGGATTTCGTGGGCGCCGAAGCCGACGCCGTCCCCGGCCATCCCCAGAACTTCTTCCCCACCGCCAACTCGCGCTCCTTCACCACCGGCAACGGTTCCCTCGGCGTCATCTACCGCCCGGTCGAGGCCTACTCGGCGGCCGTCAACTTCTCGTTCTCGCAACGCGCGCCCACCACCCAGGAACTCTACTCCAAGGGCCCGCACACCGCGCTCGGCACCTTTGAAATCGGCAACCCCAATTTCAATCCCGAGAGCAACTTCGGCATCGACTTCTCGGTCCGTCGCGAAACCGGCCACGTCACCGGCAGCCTCGGAGTCTTCTACAACCGCTTCAACAACTTCATGACGCTCACCCCTTCCACCTTCAACGGCAACGCCAACGTGGATGACGCCGGCAACGCACCCGCGCCCGGCGGCGACTCCTTCCGCGTGATGGAATATCGCGGTCTCGCCGCCGAATTCATCGGCGCGGAAGGCATCATCACCGTCCACCTCCTCGAAGAGGGACCGCACCGCCTGCATGTGGACCTGAAGTCCGACTATGTCCGCGCCCGCGACGCCCGCAGCGGTGCCGCCCTGCCGCGCATTTCGCCCCTGCGCTATGGCGCGGAGGTCGGCTATTCGCAAGGCGCCTTCTCCACCAGCCTCGAAGCGCAGCGCGTCGAACGCCAGTCCCGCGTTTCCGCCGGTGAACTGGCCACCCCGGGCTACGTCATGCTCAACGCCGGCATCGCTTACAAACTTGGCGAAGGCAAAGGCGCCGCCGAACTCTCCCTTCGCGGCATGAACCTCCTCGACCAGGAGGCGCGCAATCACGTTTCCTTCCTCAAGGAAATCGCCCCCCTGCCCGGCCGCGGCGTACTCGTCTCGCTCCGCCTCACCTTCTAAACAAGCCCCCGCCGGGCCATCGCACAACTCAGCATCGGCGCGGCCGTCGCCCCAACCGGGGTCCGACGGCCGCGCCCTCGTGCCCGCCCCGCCGCAACCCACGCCTCCCACGATGAACTCCCTCGCCGTCCGCCGCTTCGCCGCCCTTGTGGCGGTCCTCCTGGTTCCTCTCGCCATCCCCGCCCGGGCGGACACGCTCACCAACATTGTTGTCCAGGACGATCGCATCGAGGCCACCCTCCACGAAGCCGGCCTCAAGCTCATGGCCACCGGCCGGCACGTGTCCATGAAAACCCTGGCCCGCCAATTGGACCGCAAATCCTGCACCCTCACCCTTCCTTCCCGCCCCAATCTGCCAGCCGTGTCCCCGGCGGAAATGCTCGCCCAATGCCGGCGCGGCGTCCTCGTCGTCGGCTCTCTCTACCAATGCGGCCGTTGCGACAAATGGCATGTCCAAACTTCCGCCGGCTTCATTCTCACTTCCAACGGGGTCATCGCCACCTGCTACCACGTCGCCAACGAGCCCAACCACGGGGTTTTGGTCGTCCTCACCGGCGACGGCCGGATCGCCGGTGTCCGCGAAGTCCTCGCCGCCGACGAGGCCCGGGATGTCGCCATACTGCAACTGGACGGCACCGGCTTTCATCCGCTCCCCCTCACCACCCACGCTCCCGTCGGCTCGCGCATCTACGTCTGGGGACACCCGGAAAGCCAGTACTTCACCCTCACCGAGGGCATCGTCTCCCGCTACTTCACCGGCCAGAAGGAAACCGGCTCGGCCGTCATGATGAACATAACCGCCGACTTCGGTCCCGGCTCCAGCGGCTGTCCCGTGCTCAACGATCGCGGCGAGGTCGTGGGCATGGCCGACAACATTGTCGCCGTCGCCACCAGTGCCGGTGCCAAACTCATCTTCAAAAACGCCCGCCCCGCCGCCGCGATCCTCGACCTCATCCGGCCACAGTAAAAATGCCCCGCGGGCAAAACCGGGCACCGCTCGCCGCGGCCCGCTTGGCGACGCGCCCGCGCGGGCTTGGGGTTGGCAAAACCGCGGCGCGGGCCTAGCGTCCGAAGCTTGATGAAGCACCTGACACTGACGGGAACAGACGGAGACTGCCTGGTTTGCCACGGGAAATCCTGGCGGCTGGTGGTGCGCAGCGAGGACATGGAATACCGCTGCCGCCCCGGAACCTGGGATCTCGTCGCCTGCGAGGCCTGCGGGCATGTGTACATTCATCCCCTGCCCGCGGTGGCGGAAGTGGCGGGGCTGTATCCGGCCACCTACTACACGGTAAATCGCAACTCGCCCATCTACCTCGACGGCGCCGTGGTCGAGAAAAAGATGGTGCAGGACGCGCGCCGGCTCCGCGAAGCTGTTCAAGGGGTTAACGTGCGGTCAATTGTGGACATCGGCGGCGGCAATCTCACGCGGTTGGTCAAGTTGCAGGAAGTGTTCGGCCAGGGCACGGAAGCAGTCTGTCTGGACTTTCAATTCGACGCCGCCGTGCTGGAGCAGGCCCGGACCGCGGGCATTCGGTTGGTGCAGGGCAATGTCGAGTCCGACTTGAGCGCGCTGCGGGACAACGGGCATGACCTGATCATCATGCGGCAGTTGATCGAACACCTGCGCGACCCGCGCGCGGCGTTGCGCGGCGTGTTTGCGAAGCTGGCACCGGGCGGGTTGTTGATCATCGACACCCCGAACCGTGGCGGTTTGGACTATGCCCTGTTCAAGCGCCATTACTGGGGCGGCTATCACATTCCCCGGCATTTCCATCTGTTCAGCCAGCCGCATCTCGTGCGGTTGCTCGAGGAAGCCGGATTCGAGATCTTCCGGAAAGGTTTCACGCCCTCGATCGCCTTCTGGATAATCAGTTTCCGGAACTGGCTGGGCCTGAACAGCAACGAACGGAGCAAATCATGGTGGGAGTTTCTGTACCTGAAGAATTTGCCAGTGTCCGGGAGTTTCTATGTCCTCGACCTGCTGTGGAGCAAACTGGGGTTTGAGACCTCGAACCAGTTTGTATTCGCGCAGAAGCGCGGTTGAACACGCCTTCGAACAAACGTTCGCCCGGCGCAGGAGCGGGGCCACCGCAGGAGCGAAAGCGGGCCGATGCGCTGTCCAGAATCCCTCCGCAAGCCTTGTTCCCGCAGCGCCGGACGAACCGAAGCGGTCAGCCGGGACGGACGGGATCGGACGGTTCGCCAGGCCTTCGAAAAATCCGGACCGCGAGACTGGTGAGAAAGGCGAGAACGCCGGCCCGGCGAAGCAAGCCGGCGATGCGCGCGTGCAGATTGTAACGTGCCGCCATTTCCGGGGTCGGATCTTGGTAGGGAATACCTGCGAAGATAACGTCGTAAAAAAATCCGGCCAGCAACAGCACGAGGCCGGCGATCAAGAGATAGAGGGCGTAACGGGGCTTCACGGCAGGAGTGTTCGGTTCAACGGGCAATGGTTTTAGCGCGTCATCTTTTCAGGGAAGCACGGCGGGCTTGGGGAATTCCGCCGCATCGTAGCCGAGCTGGGCGAAGAGGGCTGCCAACTGGAGTTGGGCCCGTTCCTCGGCCTCCTTCAAAATGCCGCTGGACCGGGCAGCCAGCTTGAGGTGGTCGAGGGCGGAGCGGCGGGCCTGCTGTTCGAGGGTTTTGTCGAACTGGCGGAGCAGACCCGTGGAGCGGTCGATGATCTCGGTCTTGTGGTCATCCAGGTAGAGATCGGTGATTTTGGCCGGGGGCAGGCGGAGCCGGACTTTGCGGCCGTCAATCTGAATGTCCTCGGGTTTGAGCTGGCTCAGGTCAACGCCGGCCTTGACGACGCCGTGGGCGACGAGAATGACTCGGTTCTCGCCGAACCATTTCACATCCTCGAAGACGACGACCTTCTCGATCACGTATTTCATGGTGACGAGCTGGGTCAGCGGCTGGATGCGGGTGACGATATTGGCGGTGTCCCGCAGAACCGGGCGGTCGTCCCCACGGCCCACGCGCTGAAGCACCATCCCGAAAAAGGCGCCGCTCAGGAGCAGCAACACGCCAATCCAGGCGAAGAAGAGCATCTGGCGCTTTTGCACTCCGGAACTGTAGCGCGGAAGGAGCGGTGGGGACAATCCCGATTGCTGAGCGGTGAAACTGTTGCGCGGCAGCGCACAGATGGATCATAGTCCGCACAACACCGATTAACGCGCGAAGGGTCGCGGTCCGCCATGAGGGCAACCACCGCGACGTAAGCCGGCAGTGCGAACATGAAAACATCCTTGGGACTCCTTTTGGGCTGCTTGCTGGGCTGCGAATCAGCGATGGCCCTGGACCCTGGCAAGGCACCGGTCCCGGGTCGCTTCGAACTGGGGGACATCGTTGACGACGGCGAGGTGGAGAAACGATTGACCGAGGCGGCGACCGCGCTGATCGGGTCGGGCCGGGGCGTAAGCGTCAAGACGCTGGCGGAGCAACTGGACCGGCGGTCCTGCGCGGTGCAACTGTCAGCCGGCCCGGGCCCCAAAAAGCTTTCGGCCGCCGAGTTGGTGTCCCAGGCGCGCCCCGGGGTGCTGGCGGTGGCGCAAAGCTTTCTCTGCGGGCGCTGCGACAAACGGCATCTGACGGCTGCCAGCGGGGTGATGCTGACGACGGACGGCGCGTTCGCCACGAGTTATCATGTCGTCAATCAGAAGACGAACGACGTGATGTTGATTCTGACGGGGGACGGTCGGATCGCGCCGGTGACCGCCGTGCTGGCGGCCAATCGCGATGCCGACGTGGCAATACTGCAGGCCGAGGGAATCGGCTTCAAACCGCTGCCGCTCTCAACCAACGCGCCCGCCGGCATGCCCGTACGGGTGATCAGCCATCCCGATCACAATTACTACACCCTGAGTGAGGGCGTGATCTCCCGGCAATTCGTCAACCGGCGGCGACGCGGCATGGAACCCGTGACCATGCTTGCGATCACGGCCGATTTCGCCAAAGGCTCCAGCGGCGGCCCGGTGTTTGACGAAACCGGCGCCGTGGTGGGAATTGTGACGAGCACGGTTTCGACCTACTACGACACGGCCAACGGGAAGAAGGACAATTTGCAGATGGTTTTCAAGCACTGCATTCCCTCTCGCTACTTGCTGGACTTGGCCAAAGGTGCGGCCGGCAAGTAAGCGCCCGCCGGTTCGGCCGGAATTCCCGACGTCCTGCGAATCCGCCCGCACCGAAGCCA
>CAZUUP010000389.1:0-6042 GCA_964623105.1 uncultured Akkermansia sp. | reverse complement strand
CGTGGGCTGCAGCTTGCGCGCCAGCAGGACGATGCGCTCCGTCATGCCGCCGTCGCACATCACGCCGAGCGTCTTGTTCGTCTCACAGCAGTTGGTGTGGCCGCGCCGGCAGGTGTAGCAATGGCCGCAGTTGATGTAGGGCTCCACCGAGCAGCGGTCGCCCGGTTTGATGTTCGTCACGCCCGCGCCGACGGCGAGCACCTCGACGCCCAGTTCGTGGCCGGGTATGCGCGGGTAGCTGAAGAACGGCATCTTGCCGAGATACCCGGAGATGTCCGTGCCGCAGATGCCGATCCGATGCACGCGCAGCAGCGCCTCGCCCGGGCCGGGCTTGGCGGGCTCAGCGATCTCGACGGATTTCCAGGACTGTGGTTTTTCAAGTTGGAGTGCTTTCATGATGTGAGTTCAGATTTTTCCGAGAATGGATATCAAGCCGGCATGGTGCTGCGATGATTTCGCTTCATTTACGTTTGACCGCCGGGTTGCCCCAGCGCGGTGGAACGTTTTTCGAATCCCATTCGGCATACGCGCGCAGAAGGGTCTTTAACACATCCGGCTTCTCGATCGCGAGATCGTGCGATTCGGAGATATCGGCGTCGAGGTCGAATAGCTTCGGAGCACTCATGCCGCGTTGGAGATATTTCCACCGTCCCATGCGCGCCGCGCGCTGCTCGCCCATGCGCCAGAACAGCGCCTCGTGCGGGGTTCCGAACCTTGCCCCGGTCAGGAACGGCAGGAGGTCGATGCCCTCGAGATTTTTCCCGGCAGCATCCACCCCGGCGGCGGCGAGGGCGGTCGGCACGATGTCCAGTGACGATACGGGTGGCGTAAAAACCACTCCGGCGGGGATGCGCCCTTTCCACTGCGCAAGGAAAGGAATGCGAATGCCGCCTTCGAGCAGCGAGCCCTTGCCGCCGTTGAGCGGAAGGTTGCTGGAGGTCAGCTCCGCGGTGGGACCGCCGTTGTCGCTCAGGAAAAAGATCAACGTGTCGCTTTCGAGCCCGAGCCCGCGAACCTTCGCGAGGATGGCGCCGACACTTTCGTCGAGCGAATGCAGCATCGCGGCGAAGATGGCGCGGTGCGCATTGGTCATGCCGGAAAATCGCTCCACGTCCGCCAGCTTCGCCTGCATCGGGCTGTGGACAGCATTATAGGGGACGTAAAGGAACCAAGGCTGATCCCGATGCCGCTCGATGAACCCGACCGCTTCACGCGTAAACGCGTCGGTCAGGTAATTCGTCTCCGTGATTTCGTGGCCGCCGCGTTGCAACGGATTCTCGGCGTCATAAGGGGGCTCGGCCTCGCGGAAACGGGAATACACCCCTCGATACGGCGGAGGCAGATAGAAATGCCCTTCGTGGAGGAAGCCGAAAAATTCGTCGAATCCGCGCCGTTGCGGATGAAACTTCGCGGCGGCGCCGAGATGCCACTTGCCCACCAACCCCGTGACATATCCGGCGGCCTTGAGATGGTCGGCGAGCGTGCGCTCGGTCGCCGGCAGGCCGATCTCGGGATCGAGGTTCTGCTTGCCGATCGCATTCAGTTCATGTCCGAAGCGCGTCTGGTGGCGTCCCGTGATGTAACCCGCGCGCGACGGACTGCAAAGCGGCGCGGTGACGTAACCGGCCGTGAAACGGGCGCCGTTCTTCGCCAGCGAATCGATGTGCGGCGTGGGAATCTGCGGATTGCCCTGGCAGGAAAGCTCGCCGTAGCCGAGGTCGTCGGCGACCAGCAGCAGGATGTTGGGCGACCGCGCTGACAACTCCGCGGTTCCCCGGGCTAGCAGTAAAGCGAGAGCGAGCAGCCGGATTAACGCCCGAACAATCCTTTGTTCAGTTGTTTTCAGCCAATCCCTCCTTGTGCCCGATGTTTTTCACCGGTGCGAAAATGGCCTGAACTTCCGCAAGCAACTGCTGGTCGAGCGGTTCGGCGGCCCACCTGGCCCAGTTGCGGATGTTGTTCGGGTTTGCGCTGCCGCTGACGGTTGTGGTGATGTCGGGATTTGCGAGGCTGAATTGGAGCGCGAGCTTCGCGATGTCCACGCCCTGCTTCGCGCAATGCGCGGCGGCGGCGCGGGCAGCGGCCTTCACGGACTCCGGTTCCTTGAGCCAGGCGGGCAGCGGCGCGTTGGTGAGCAGGCGCGCGCTGAACGGGCCGGCGTTCATCACGCCCACGCCCTTGGCCTTCAGATACGGCACGATCTCGTCGGCGAAGCGCGTGTTCTGGAGCGTGTATTGGTTGTAGCTGAGCACGCAATCCACGGTCGTCTGGTCGAGGATGAACTTGAATATCTTCATCGGATAACCGCTGAAGCCGATGAAACGCACCTTGCCGCTCTGCTGAATCTTCCGCAGCGCGGGAATGGTCTCATCCACGATCTGTTGCATGGGCACGAACTCGATGTCGTGGCACAGCACAATGTCGAGGTGATCGGTGCCGAGCCGGTGCAGGCTCACATCCACGCTCTCGGCGACGCGCTTGGCGCTGAAGTCAAAATGTTGAAGATCGTAGCGGCCGAGCTTGGTGCAGAGTGTGTAGCTGTCGCGGGGCACGCCCTTGAGCCCGATGCCGAGCAACACTTCGCTCATGCCGCGACCGTAGAAAGGTGAGGTGTCAATGAAGTTGAGTCCGCAATCGAGCGCGACGCGGACGCTTTGCAACGCCTCTTCGATTTTCACGCTGCGAAACTCGGCGCCGAGCGACGACGCGCCGAAGCTGAGGATCGGAAGCTGGAGTCCGGTTTTTCCAAGGGGTCGTGTTTGCATGGTTTGATGATGATCTGAAAGGTGGTGATTGTGCTACAACCGCGCCGGGGCGAAAGGTGATTTTGGAACGGCACCGTTGGCCCTGGCTTTGAATTGTTGCTGGAGCGCAGGGAGAATTTTCTTCGCCTCCGGCGACTGCGCGAGATTGGTGAACTCCTGCGGATCGGTCGCGTGATCGTACAGCTCCATGCCCAGCTTGCCCTCGTTCCATTCAGTGTAGCGCCAGCGCTCGGTGCGGATGCTGCGGCCCATGAAGGGCGTGCCATTTCCGCGGCGAAGAATCTGCGTGACCGCGGTTCCTTCCCACGCGCGCGCAGGATCGTTGAGAAGCGGAACCAGACTGTTACCGGCAACTTGCCTGGGCGGCGTAAGTCCGCAGAGCGCGGTGACCGTCGGATAAATGTCCACGAACTCCACGATGCGCGCGCACGCGCGGCCATTGCCCTTCACCCCCGGTGCATGGATGAGCAATGGAGCCCGCGCGGACTCCTCGAACAGCGTGCGCTTCTGCCACACCCCGCCATGTTCGCCGAGGTGGTAGCCGTGATCGCTCCACAGCACGACGAGCGTCCTCTCCGCGAGGCCGAGCCGGTCGAGCGCGCCAAGCACGCGCCCGATCTGCGCGTCCACGAACGACACGCTCGCGTAGTAAGCCTGCAACGCCTGACGGCAGGTCACTTCATCGAGGCCATAGTTTGGCGATGTGTTGTTGTGTGCGAACGCAGCGAGCGGAATGTCGTCGCGATCGCCCGCGGGTGACACGGGCAAGCGGATGCCCTCCAGTGGATACATCTCAAAATACTTCTTCGGCGCGACGAACGGCGTGTGTGGCCGGAAGAAACCCACGCCGAGGAAGAACGCTTCCCCGCGACGTTGTTCCATCAACTTAATGGCCTCCGCGGCAATCATCCCGTCGGTCTGCTCCTCGTCGCTGCCCTCCGCCGCATGCCAGCTTAACGCCGCGCTCACGGGCCGCGCCGGCGTCGGGTTTGTGATGAGCGGCTCCTCCGCCACATCGCGGCCTTTTGGGTTCACCACTTGCGCCCACGACGCTTTGTCATCCAAGCCGTCCGTGCCGATGCCCTTGGGCACGTCGTAGTGGAAAATCTTCCCCACGCGCGCCGTGAACCAGCCGTTGCTCCGGAACAACTGCGGCAGTGTCACCGCCTCGGGCACGGTGGCCCGGAAATGCCGGTCCAGATCAAACACTCCGGTCGCGTCCGGCCGCAGCCCCGTGAGCACGGAGGCCCGGCTGGGATTGCAAAGTGGAATCTGGCAATACGCACGGTCAAAGCGCACGCCAGTCGCCGCAAGCCGGTCCAAGTGCGGCGTCTTGAACCCCGGACGCCCCGCCGGGCCAAGCACGTTGCCAAGGTCGTCCACCGCGATGAAGAGCACGTTCAGCCTCGTCGCGGGAAGTGCTGCTGCGGGAATCAACAGCAGCGCGGTGACCAGCGCTTTCCAACAGAGGCTCACGGCTTGCGTGGCTCCTTCTTCGGCCCCAGCGGGCGGCTGATGAGCATCTTCAACTTTGATTTAGGGCCGGTGAGTTGTTTGGCCAGCACGTCGGCTTCGGTGAAGCGGGCGAGCAGGATTTCGCCGTCCGTGGCGCGGTTGCGGTCGTAGGAAATGTAGATCGTGCCGTCGGGCGCTTGGAAGCCGTCGGGGTAGGAAATGCCTTTGCGCTCGTCCAGCACGAGGCCGCCGCGCCATGTTTTGCCGTCGTCGTCGGAGAGCCACGCGCTCAACTGCACGCGGCCTTCGTGCGCATCAATCCGGTCGCCGTGCTTCACGAGCAGCAGCTTGCCCGAGGCGAGGCGGCGGATGTGGAAGCGGGCCACGGGATGCTGGATGGCAGAATCGACAGGCGACGCCCAAGTGCGCCCGCCGTCGCGCGACGTGGTTTCCATGATGCCGGTCCGCGTGCGCGCGAGCATCCAGAGCGAGCCGTCCTTCCGCTCGACGATCATGTGCTCGTGCCAGTCGGGCTTCGGAAACGTCGCCGCGCCGCGCCGCTGCCACGTCGCGCCCTTGTCCGTGGAGACGAACACATTCGCTCCGCGCAACGGGTCAAGCTCCTTGAACTGCCCCTTGAACGCGTTGAAGCCTTCGCGCTGGTCGAGCGAGATGGGCAGCATCCACTCGCCGTTCGCAAGCACGGTGGGCTTGTTCAACGTCACGCCGTGCCAGATGCGGCGCGGCTCGGACCACGTGGGCTTCTCCGCGTCGGGGTTCTCGCACATCGCCATCCACACGCCGGCGCGGCCGTCGAACATGTCCATGCTCTGATCGAAGATGAGCCAGAGCCGGCCAAGCGGATCGGTCCACAGATTGCCCACGAGGACGCTGCGATCCGTCGGCAGCTCCCTGGAATGCGCGTCCCCCACGAGCCGCGGCTTGGACCACGTCTCGCCGTCGTCATCGCTGGTCGCGAGAACGAAGAACGCTTTCGGGCTATCGCCGCCCGCGACCCAGCACGCCCAGAGCCGGCCCTTGGGCGTGCGTTCGATGCCGATGGTCATGCCGTAATCGAGCTTGTCGTAGTCATATTGCGGGAGCGGCGAGGTGTTGAGCACGGGCGGGACCAGCGCAAAATCGGCCACGCGCCGCACCTCGGCAGGCGACATCTTCGTGAGGCTGGTTTCGGGATTTGGCCCGGCCGCGAAAGCGGTGACGAGCAGTGCGAGCAAGGCAAACAGCGTGGTGCTGGTTATTTTCATGGCGTGGGCGCGGACTTGGTTTGGACAATTTTTTGAAACGCGTCGCGCAGCACGGCGACATCGGACTGGACGGCGACGTGGGTGAAGCCCTGCTGCACCCGCAGCGGCAGCTCGGCGGGATCGCGCACCAGGAGTCCGGCGGCCTTGCCAGCGGTTCGGGCGGCTTCCACCACGCGGCGCAGGCAGGCCTCGTAGTCTTCGCCGGCTGCGGGGGGGCTTTGCTTGAGGTCATGCTGCAAGTCCGCCGGGCCCACAAAGAGGACATCCACACCGTCCACGCGGGCGATTTCGGCCGCCTGCTTCACCGCCTCACGCGTCTCGATTTGCGCAATGAGCAACGGTGCCGGCGTGCTCTCCGGCGCGCGCAGTCCGTAGTCGTGCGCCCGCACGGTGCGCGAGAAACCGCGCTTGCCGCGCGGCGGGTAATGCGCCGCGCGCACGATGGCCGCAGCTTCGGCGGCGCTGTTGACGTGCGGCACCATGAGGCCGCCAGCCCCCCAGTCGATCACCCGGGCAATCAGGTCCGGATGCAGCGCACCGACGCGCACCACTCCCCG
>CAZUUP010000388.1:316-6068 GCA_964623105.1 uncultured Akkermansia sp. | reverse complement strand
TGGACGCGAAGTGGATAACGGAACACCGGCGCGGCTAATTGCCGACGGCCTCCACGTTGACCACTTCCACGCCGAAGCGGATGCGGCTTGCTTGGAGCTTGCGGGTTCGTTGGCGAGGTGGCTCCTTCAGGCAGCGGCTTGCAGGACGGCTTGGGGATTAAGCGCGGCGAGCTTCAACAGGACGCGGGCCGCGCCTGTCGGCGTGCGGCTGCCCTGTTCCCAATGGTGCAGGGTGCGGACGGAAATCCCCAGCAACTGCGCGAAGCCGGTCTGCGACAGGCCGAGCTTCTGGCGGGTGGCGACGATGCTTTTCTCCCACGTCTCCTTTTGTGCGCGCCGGAATGTCTTGGGATCGAGCGCGCGCCGGGTGAAGCCGCCCCGACCGTCCGGCTGCACGTCCCAGACGCGCGCCGGGATCGCGTCGCCGCGCTCAATTCGTTCCTTTGCCTGTATGAGTTTGCTGAGGTCAGGAGTTTTCATGGCCTGGTCTTGCGTTTCAGTTTCTTGAGGTCATCCGCCGTCAAATCTTCCCGCTCCGCCTTCGCGTAGATGTCCAGCAACAGAATCTTGTCGGCACTGATCCACCAGAAATAGATCACCCGCGCGCCGCCGCGTTTGCCGTGGCCTCGGGCCGCCCAGCGGAGTTTGCGGAGTCCTTCCGCGCCGGGAATGACCTTGCCCGCGCTGGGATGGACGGCGAGCCATTCCATCAAGGCGAAGAGGTCATCGTCGTCCAGGATGCCTTTGCACCGCTTCTGAAAGTCCCGGTCTTCGATGAAGATCATTCGCAAGGCAGGCTACTCCATTGGAGCAGAGCGTCAAGGTGACACTCAGACGTCGGCGTTGAGGACGTGCGGCTGGAAGTTGATGCGTTGCGCCTGCTGTTTGGCATGTTCGTTGGAGAGATGCCCATAGACCTTCCCAATCAAAACCCCGCCGTCTTGGTGCCCCACCCAGCGGGCAATGGTCATAAAATCAATGCCGGACATGACACAGAAGGAGATGAAGGAATGGCGGCAGTCGTGGAAATTGAAGGCGGGCAACCCGGCGGCGGCGCGGGCGAGGTCGAGACTTTCCTTGAAGGTCTTGGTGCTTGCGTCGCGGTCACCACGGAGCGGGGAGGGGAACAGGTATTGAGAGTCCGGGGCGCGGCGGGCGAACATATCGCGCAGATGAGCTTCGAGCTTGGCGTTGAAGTCCACGGTGCGGGCCTCGTGGTTTTTGGCCAGACCGTCCGCGCCGATGGTGAGTTGCCCGTTGCCAAAGTCCACGTCCGCCCATTTGAGGCGGAGGGTTTCATCGCGGCGCGAGCCGCAGTAGGCCATCAGGCGGACGTAATCGGCGAAGCTCTGGCCGTTCTTGCTCGCGGTCTTGCCGGCGTCGGCGAGGCGCTCAATGTCGGCGGCGGTGACGAGGTTGCGCTTTTTGGCGACCCACTTGAGCGGGCGCAGGCCATCGGTGGGGAGGTTGCGGATGTGGCCGTCGTCCCGGGAACGCTTGAGGACACCACGGAGCGCAATAACGTCGAGGTTGACGGTCCGGCCAGAGATGCCGGCGGTCTGGCGCTTGGCGATGAAGTCGGTGATGTGGGCGCGTTTGATTTTGTCCACGCGGACGCCGCCCATGTGGGCCACCCAGAGGGCCAAGCATCCGCGCTCCTTTTGCAGGGTGGCGGGGCGCTTGGCGTCGGTGACCTTGGAATAGAAGTCGAGGTAGGCGGCGACGGCATCGGCGAGCGTGGGGCAGAGGCGGAGGGCGGGGAGATCGTTGTGCTCGCGTTTGTCGCGGAGGCGGGCCAGCGCCTTGACGGCCTCGGCCACGGTCTTGACGGGCAGGCCGGCGGAGTCCACGAGGCGGACCCGCTTTGTCAATTTGGTGCCGGCAGAGGTTTCGACATCCAGTCGGGCGTAGAAAGCGTCATTGCGTTGCCAAAGTCCACGGATGGGTTGCTTGCGTCCGTCCAGCACCTTGGTATAACGAGCGCCATGAGTCGTCTTGACGCCGCCGCCATTCGGTTGCCGGTTTCCCGCCGTTTCAATCGCTTTCGTGCGGTGAAACCGGCACAAAAAGTGGCACAACTTCAACAGCGGCTTGAAATCACAGTTGTAAACCGTTGGTAATCAGGTGTCGTCGGCATGGCGAAATGGCAGACGCACAGGACTTAAAATCCTGGGACCGTAAAAAGTCGTGCGGGTTCAAGTCCCGCTGCCGGCACCAGATAAACTCCCTCGCGGGGCACTTTCCCGACGCGACGCAACCGCCGGCGGGACAAATCCACCCCGCGCTCCCCCGCACCTTCGGTAGCAAAAGCGCGACGCCCCCGCCAGCGCCCTCACGCAGCCGCCATCGACGCAGCGGATTTCGCAGCCGCCAGATCCTCCTTGCGCTGCTTCAAGCTCTTGAAAAACTCGTAACCCTCGCGGCAACGCCGGACAAACACATCCTTGTCCTCGAGCATCGTCTTGATGATCCGCAGGATCGGCTTCGGGCGCAGGTAATAGCTGCGATAGAAACGATCCACCGCCTCAAATATCTCCTCCTTCGTCGCCTCCGGATAAGCCAGGGTGGACTGCTGGAACCCATCCCCCTCGACCAGATCGGTCTTGTCCTTCTTTGTGAACCAGCCGTTCAGCTTGGCCTGATCGTACAATTCCGTGCCCGGATACGGCGCGGCGAGCGAGACCTGCAGGCTGAAAACATCCAACTCCTGCGCAAACCGGATCGTCTGCTCGATGGTCTCCTTCGTCTCGACCGGCAGGCCGAGGATGAAAGTTCCGTGAATGATCACCCCGGCTTGATGGCACGACTTCGTGAACCGGCGCATCTCATCGGTGGTGACCCCTTTCTTGATGCGTGCAAGCGTTTCGTCGTTCCCGCTCTCGTAGCCCACCAGGAACAATCGGAGCCCGGAATCCTTGAACTGCTTGATCGTGTCGGCATCCAGATTTGCCCGGCTGTTGCACGACCAGGTGAGACCGAGATTGGCGAGCTTCTTCGCAATCTCGCGGGCGCGCGGCAGGTTGGCCGTGAACGTGTCATCGTCGAAGAAGAATTCCCGCACCTGCGGAAACAGTTTCTTCATGTAGGCCATCTCATCCGCGACATTCTGCGCCGAGCGAACCCGATATTTGTGGCCACCAATCGTCTGCGGCCAGAGACAGAAGGTGCATTGCGCCGGGCAGCCGCGCCCCGTGTACATGCTGATGTACGGGTGCATCAAATACCCGATGAAATATTTCTCGATTTCCAGATCGCGCTTGTACACATCCGCCACCCACGGGAGCGTGTCCATGTTCTGGATCATCTCCCGCTCCGGGTTATGCCGGATCTTCCCGTCCTTGTCCTTGAAGGACAGCCCGGCCACCGTCTCCAGTGGACGCCCCTCGGCAACTTCCTTGCAGGTGAAATCAAATTCCTTGCGCCCAACCCAGTCCACCGCCGGCGATGCCTTCAACGTCTCCGTCGGCAGCACCATCGTGTGCGCGCCCACGAATCCAATCTTGGTTTCCGGTCGCTGCTGTTTGATCGCCTCGGCAACCTTGCAATCGTTCTTCAACGACGGCGTCGAGGTGTTGATGATGACGTGATCGTAATTCTTCGCGATGCGCAGGCACTCCTCGACACCGACATTGTGCGGCGGGCAGTCGAGCAGTTTCGATCCGGGCACCAGCGCCGCCGGCTGCGCCAGCCAGGTGGGATACCAATAACTGGTGACCTCGCGCCGCGCCTGGTAACGCGCACCGGCGCCACCGTCGAAACCATCAAACGAAGGAGGGGACAAAAACAATGCACTCATGAATCTTGATTCCCGAAGCAAACGACTTTTAAGAAAACCGCCCTATTCCGGCTTGGCCCCGACCGCCTTGCCGTTGGCCTTGATCTTGGCCAGCAGATCATCGCGCTGCGAAGTGTCGCCAGTCCCACAACCGCCACCGGCCGCCGGCGCATGCGTGGGCTCCTCCTCCTTGCGGGAAAAGGCTCCGCGCGCGCTGGCCGCAGGGTTGATGGCCGCCTTGGCCTCGGCCAGATGCCCCTTGCCAATCGACACGCCGTTGAAAGCCCGTTTCTCGAGTTCCGCACTGGCCACGTAAGGTTTCGGTTTCGCACCGAAATTGTACTTCATGTTGATCCATGAATCGCGCGGCTTGTCGCTCAAGGCGCCGCTGGGATCATATCCACAATGCACCATGCAATGCTCGCACCGTGGATCGCGGGCCACGCCGTTGACCACGCCGTACTTCTCCCAGTTCACCTTGCCCAGCATCTCCGCGTACGTCGGATAGTGCCCGTCGGTCATCAGGTAGCAGGGTGCCTTCCAGCCTTTCACATTGAAGGTCGGAATTGCCCAAGCCGTGCATGTTAACTCACGTTTGCCGGCCAGAAATTCCTGATACACCGGCGTGCCAAAAATCGTGAACAACTGGCCCCACTCCTCGATCTTCGCAAACTTCTTCCGCGTCATGTCGCGGGTGAGAAAAAACTCCTTCGGATCACGCCCCAACCGCTTCACCATGTCCTTTTTGGCGGCATCGTAATCATACCCCGGCGAAATCGTGTGACCGTCCACGTTCAACGAACTCAGGAACTTGAACATGTCCTCGATCTCCTGCACGTCCGTCTCCTTGTAAACGGTGGTGTTCGTCGCCGTCTGATAGCCCAGGATCTTCGCCATCTTGATGGCCGCCACGCACTCCTTGAAAACCCCCTCCCGCTCGACGATGAGGTCATGGGTGTATTCCAACCCGTCCACGTGGACATTCCAATACATCCACTTGGTCGGTGAGATCACCACCTTCGCCTTGGCGGCCGCGTCCGCATTGCGTATCGCCTCGGCCTCCTTTTCCGTCACCAGTTTCTCCGCCACGAGTTGCTGGAGTCTGGCCTCCATTTCGGGCGAGTAATTCGCCGCCATATGATCCCGCATCTTCTTCCGCATGAAGACGCCATTGGTGCAGATGTAAATGATCCGGCCCTGCGCCCGCAAACCGGCCACCAACTCCTCGATCTTCGGATAAATCAACGGCTCGCCCCCGCAAATCGACACCATCGGCGCATCGCAATCCTGTGCCGCCGCCAGACATTGCTCCAACGGCACCATGTCCTTCAGCGACGTCGAATACTCCCGAATCCGCCCGCACCCGGTACAAGTCAGATTGCACGTATGCAACGGCTCCAATTGCAACACCATCGCGAATTTCGGCGTTCGTGCCAGCTTGTGCTTGACGATATGCTTGGCAATCTTGACCGTCAGGGCCAGTGGAAATCGCATAAAACTACCTCTTTAAACCAAAACCTCAACAACCTCCACCGCAGGCACTTGCGGCGGCTTTTGCGGAATCACCTTGATCAATCCCGGCAACAAGAAATTCAGCGGTGAAACACTCCCCGACGCATTGATACCCGAGCACCCCGCCAGCCCCCCTCCGGCCAATACTCCCACCACCACTACGCTCGCGAATTTGCGGATCAGTCGCATTGACGCACTATAGGCTCGGTCAAAGTCATGGCAATCCCTAATAATCCCCCCGGCTCAGCCCGCTAATCCAACCATCCTGCCGCCCGCAAACCATCATGCAAGCCTACCCGAGCACCCTCCGCCTGCGGCTCTCCGCCCTTTGCTCCCTGCTTGCCGCCCTGCTCACCGCAACCCTCCCCCCCCCCCCCCCCCCCCCCCCCCCACCCCCCCCCGCCCCACCCCCCCCCCCCCCCCCCCCCCCCGCCCCCGGCAAACCCCCCCCAACCCCCCCCCCCC
>CAZUUP010000388.1:0-306 GCA_964623105.1 uncultured Akkermansia sp. | reverse complement strand
ATCAACGCTGATAGGTATATGAAGATTTTTAATTCCCCCACCCCCAACCCCCGCTTCGTCGAACGCGCCCAACGCCTCTACCTCCAGGCCCGAGACAATCACGCCAAATCCCCCACCTCCCCCGAGCTCGCCGTCCAACTCGCCAAAACCTGCTTCGACCGCGCCGAATTCTCCGTCACCGACACCGAGCGCGCCGCCCTCGCGGTCGAAGGCATCAACACCTGCCGCCAGCTCCTCGAACGCACCCCAAACCATGCGGCAGCCCATCTCTTCCTCGCGCTCAACCTTGGCCAGCTCGCCCGCACC
>CAZUUP010000387.1:3505-6076 GCA_964623105.1 uncultured Akkermansia sp. | reverse complement strand
CCCGTCCGGTTCGGAGGGAGGGGCAAGGTTCAAACCCTTGTCCCTACCCCTATCCTTTTTGGGACGGCGCGCGGCGTTTTGGCTGCGGATGGGCTGTGACGGTGGGAATGAACGGCCGGTTGGCGGGGGCGGGTGGTCGCTTGGTTTCGGGCGGGGGGGGAAATTGGTTTTCCGGGCCGGTGCTTTGCGGTATTGATTCGGGCATGAAACGGATTTTCGCGGGTTTGTGTGTGCTGGGCGCGGCGCTGGGGTTTGTGGGTCGGGCGGGCGCGGCCGGGTTGCTGGTCGAGGCGGAAAGTTTCGCGGAGCACGGCGGTTGGGCGCTGGACACGCAGTTCATTGAGGTGATGGGTTCGCCGTATCTGCTGGCGCACGGGTTGGGCACGGCGGTGGCGGACGCGACGACGGTGGTGAAGGTGCCGGCGGCGGGGACTTACCGGGTGTTTGTGCGCACAAAGGACTGGGTGGCGCGGTGGAAGGCGCCGGGTGCGCCCGGGAAATTTCAGGTGCTGGTGGATGGGCGGGCGCTGGGCGAGACCTTCGGGACGCAGGGCGCGGAATGGGCTTGGCAGGATGGGGGAACGGTGGAACTCAAGGCGGGCGAGGTGAAGCTGGCGTTGCACGACTTGACGGGATTCGAGGGGCGCTGCGACGCGATCTTCTTCACGACCGAGACGAATGGCGCCCCACCGAATGAATCGGCACCGCTGGGCGCATGGCGGCGGGCGCAACTGGGTTTGCCGGCGCAACCGGCGACGCAGGGGCCGTTTGATCTGGTCGTGGTGGGAGGCGGTTACGGCGGGATGGGGGCGGCGATTTCAGCGGCGCGGATGGGCTGCAAGGTGGCGTTGATCCAGAATCGTCCGGTGCTGGGGGGCAATGGCAGCTCCGAGATTCGCGTGTGGGCGATGGGCGGGACGCGGCGCGGGTTGTATCCGAACCTGGGCGAGATCGTGGACGAGTTCGCGGACCGGGCGAAGTCTTCGCCGGGAACGTTCGAGGAATTTGGCGATGCGAAGAAGGAGGCGCTGGTGCGGGCGGAAAAGAACATCGCGCTGTTTCTGAATCATCATGCGCTGGGGGTGGAGATGCAGGGCAAACGCATCGTGAGCGTGACGGCCATCGACACGCGCACGACGGAGGTGAAGCGGTTTGCGGGAACGTTGTTCGTGGATGCGACCGGGCACGCGACGCTGGGCGCGCTGGCGGGGGCGGATCACACGGTGAAGGAGGAGGGCCACCTGGGCATGAGCAACATGTGGCGCTGGAAGATGAGCGACCGGGCCGAGGCGTTTCCGGAGACGCCGTGGGCGCTGGATTTGATCATGGATGACTTCCCGTATCCGCGGCGCGGGCATGCCGAGTGGTTTTGGGAAAGCGGCTTCAACCGGCATCCGCTGAAGGACCTGGAGCACACGCGGGACTGGAACTTCCGGGCCATTTACGGTGCGTTCAATGCGATGAAAAACCGCGACGGCAAGGCCGAGCATGCCAATGCGAAGCTCGAGTGGGTGGCGCACATCGGCGGCACGCGGGAATCGCGGCAGTTGCTCGGGGATGTGATTCTCACGCGCGAGGACATCGAGTCCAAGAAGCCGTTCCCCGACGGCTGCGTGCCGACGACGTGGGACATCGACCTGCATTATCCGAAGGAACAATACGCGAAGAAATTTCCCGAGGATCCGTTCATCTCGAAGGCGGTGTTCGACAAGAAGGTGGACCGGTTGCATGGGTATCCGGTTCCGTACCGGTCGTTTTACTCGCGGAACCTCGAGAATCTGTTCATGGCCGGACGGAACATCAGCGTCACCCATGAGGCGCTGGGGACGGTGCGGGTGATGAAGACCGGGGGGATGATTGGCGAGGTGGTGGGCAAGGCGGCGAGCCTGTGCGTGCGGCATGGGTGCGGGCCGCGCGATGTTTACGAGCGATACTTCCCGGAGTTGCAGACGCTGATGCGGCTGCCGGGCGCGGCGCGGCGGGAAAAGGCGGGCGACGAGCCGAAGCTGCCGGCGGATTACAAGCCGTTGCCACCGGTGGTGCAGGGAGCCGAGGCCGCGGTTGAACCGGGCATCGCAGTGGCGAAGCTGCCGGGTCTGGTGATGGACGACGCGCAGGCGGCGTTCACGGGCAAATGGGCGGTGGCGGGGAATCCGGCGCTGCAACCGTACGTGGCGGCCGGTTACCATTATCGCGCCGGAAGCGAAGCGGGTGCTGCGCGGTATGAGTTCAAGGTTACCCAGGCGGGCCGGTACGAGGTGCGTGTCAGTTACAGCCCGCACGAGAACCGGGCAACGAACACGCGGGTGGCGGTCGAGAGCGCCGAGGGCACGAAGGAGTTCAGCGTGAACCAGCGCGAGAAGCCGCCGTTGCCGCAGAATTTCCGGGCGCTCGGGGTGTTCCGGTTCGAGCCGGGCAAGCCGGCGGTGGTGACGATTGGTGGCAAGGCGGCGAACGGGAACGTGCATGCGGACGCGGTGCAGTTGCTGCCGCAGCCGTGACGGGGCCGGGTCCTGCGGGGCGTGGGTGCGGACGGCGGCGTGGAGCCGCGATTCTTGATGCGTCTGGTGT
>CAZUUP010000387.1:0-3405 GCA_964623105.1 uncultured Akkermansia sp. | reverse complement strand
CGGGGCGTGGGTGCGGACGGCGGCGTGGAGCCGCGATTCTTGATGCGTCTGGTGTGGCTACAACTTTACCGCCTGGCGGTGCTGGGGGCCATTGTGGGCATGGTGCGGGCGCATCATGTGCGGCTGCGGATCGAGGGGGATGCGCCGGTGGCGGTGGCGGAGGTCACTGGGTGGTTCACCAATGCGGTGGAATTACAGTTGGACGCGGGACCGCGCGGAGGATTGCGGGTGCGCGATGCGAACGGGGCGGAGCTGGGATACGTGATTCGCACGCAGCCGCAGGGGAACAGGATTGTGGGTTATTGCGGGATCACGGACACGCTGGTGGGGCTGGATCGTGAGGGGCGGGTGGTGGGGTTTCGGATTCGCAAGAGTGAGGACACGCGGACGCATGTGGCGGACGTGATGGCGGACCGGCATTTCCGCAAGACCTGGAACGGGATGTCATGGGAAGAGGTGGCGGGGATGGATTTGAAGGCGGCCGGGGTGGAGGGGGTGTCGGGGGCGACGTTGACAAGCATGGCGCTGGCGGAGGCGGTGGTGCATCGATTCCGTGTGGCGCAGGGGGAGGCGCGGGCGCAGCCCTGGCGGGTGCGGTGGCGGGATGTGGGGTTGTCCGTGGTGGTGGTGACGGGGGTGTGGCTGACGTTTACGCGGCGGGCGGGGCGGGTACGGTGGCGGCGGTGGTTCCAGTGGCTGGTGCTGGGTTACGTGGGATTTGTGAACGGGGATTTGCTGGCGCAATCGTTGTTCGCGGGTTGGGCGCGGGCGGGCGTGCCGTGGCGACTGGCGCCCGGTCTGGTGTTGCTGGCGGCGGCGGCGCTGGTGGTGCCGTGGGTGTCGGGGCGGCCGGTTTACTGTCAGCAGTTGTGTCCGCACGGGGTGGCGCAGGAGTGGGTCGGGCGGCTGGCACCGGTGCGGTGGCGGGTGAAGGTGTCGGCGGCTTGGGACCGGGCGTTGCGATGGATGCCGGGTGCGCTGTTGGGGCTGGTATTGGTGGTGGTGATGCTGCCGCTGGAGTTCGATCTGGCGGGTTTGGAGCCGTTTGACGCGTATCTGATCCGGGTGGCGGGCGGGGCGACGGTGGCGGTGGCGGTGGCGGGGTTGGTGGCGGCGGCGTTCGTTCCGAAGGCGTATTGCCGGTATGGATGCCCGACGGGGGCGTTGCTCGAGTTTGCGCGTGCGCGGGGCGCGGGGGACGAGTTTGGGCGGCGGGATGTGGCGGCAGCAGGGTTGGTGTTGCTGGTGGCGGTGATGTGGTGGAAGCACGCGTGGATTCATGCGTTCATTTATGGCGCGGCGGCGTGAGGTAAAGGGCGGTGGGCGGTGGGCGGACGGATTTTATCCGGGCAGGCGTGGTGCATTCAACGACCCGCCGGATGAAGCCCGGACTCCGAACCTAGGGTGGCTCCGGTTTGGGAGCGCGTGCCTGATGATGTTGTTGGCGCTGGTGGGAGCGCGGGACTTGGCGGGCGCGGAGGCTACGCACGCGCTGGGCGGGGAGACGATGGGGACGACGTGGTCGGTGAAGTTTCGGGGGGCAGAGGTTTCGGCGCAGAACCGTGAGAGACACCGATTGGCGGTGCAGGCGGAACTGGACCGGTTGGAAGCGCAGATGTCGAATTACCGCAATGAATCGGTGGTGTCGCGGTTCAACCGGGAGCGAGGGACAAATTGGTTCGCGGTGCCGGCGGAGACGGCGCGGGTGGTGCGCGAGGCGCTGGAGATCAGCCGGCGGACGGACGGGGCGTTTGATATCACGGTCGCGCCGTTGGTCGCGTTATGGGGCTTTGGGCCGCGGCGCAAGACGGGCGCGGTGCCGACGGAGGTGGCCATTGCGGCGGCACGGGCGCGGGTGGGGTGGCGCCAACTGGAAGTGCGCGGGGAAACGGAGGAGACCGGGGCTGCCGGGGCGGCATTGCGAAAGAAAATTCCGGAACTGGAAATTGACCTGGGCGGGATTGCCAAGGGTTTTGCGGCGGAGGCGGTGAGCGAGGTGTTGTGGCGGCGCGGGGTGACCAATCATCTGGTCGGTGTCGCCGGAGATCTGCGCGCGCGCGGGTCCGGGCCGGCGGGAACCGGCTGGCTGGTGGGGATCGAGCGGGCGGGCGCGGGGGGCGTGACGGTGGGGCGGGTGATCGAGTTGAGAGACAAGGCGTTGTCCACGTCGGGAAATTACCGGAATTTTTTCGAGGTCGGTGGCCGACGGTACGGGCATGTCATCGATCCGCGGACGGGGTGGCCGGCGTTGGCGGCCCGAGTGGCCGGGTCGGTGTCGGTGGTGGCGGGCTCGGGGACGTGGGCGGATGCGTTGGCGACGGGGTTGTTGGTGGCGGGCATCGAGGGGGCCATGCGGATGGCGGAGCGCGAGGGTTGGGCGGTTCAGATTTTCACGGACGAGGGCGAGGTCCAGAGCGCGGAGTTTGGCGCGATAGCCGGACGCGCGAGGGCGCGGAAGCCCTGACTGTAACCTCGCTGTCGAATCAGTTCCTTTGGACCACAGGAGACACGATGCGCACAGAGAAACATCCGCCATTTGCAGTGCGGGATTGAGCCGCTGATTGGGGATCTTATCGGGCGGTCTCCGGTCGTCAAACCGGACGCCATTAACGAACGGCCGCCCAGTTGGAATACCGCGCCCTTCTCGCCACGGGTTCGAGGCGGCGAAACGCGAAAAGATGAGGGGAGGAATCCCACCTTTACCAGTTGGTCGGAGATCGACGTGGTGCGAGCCTGGCCCTTGCTCGCGGTCGCGGGGGGGGTGGATCAAAGGCTCATCTTACGGGACCGGCCCCGCCTTCGCGATTTCCGATCATTGTCGCACGAGGACGACCTGGCGGTTTTTGGCGTCGATTTCGTAGCGGAAGCCTTGGGGCGCGACGGGCAGTTTGGGCAGCATTTTGGCGGCCACGAGTTCGCCGAGGTCGGTCGGGACTTTGCCGTGTTTGGCCGAGTATTCCTGCAATTGCAGGGTGAGGTAGGCGGCCTGGGATTGTTCCATCGGCGTGATTTCGCGAGGTGCCGAGCCGAGGACGGAGGGTGCCGGTGCATCGATGGCGGCGGCGGGCTTGGGCGGCGGAGCAGGCACGGAGGCGGGAGCCGGGGTTTCCTTGGAGCAGCCTGAGAGGAGGGATGCGGCGATGAGGGTGATTCCGAGGGTCTTTTTCATGGTTGGTGCGAATGTGCGTTGACGGGGCGAGTGCGCACCCTGGCGGGCGAGAATTCAAGGGGAAAATGAGACTCCTGCGAAGGTTTGCGGACGGGCTGGGCGGGGGGCGGAAAGCAGGGTGCCGTCCGGGAGTTCGGGGAGAGATTTCTCCCAGAACAAGTTCGCGCCTTGAATCCCCGATCCATTCTGCGGGAGGAGCGCCGAGCATTGCTCGGCACGATACAGGCGACGCAGCG
>CAZUUP010000386.1:0-6084 GCA_964623105.1 uncultured Akkermansia sp. | reverse complement strand
CAGACCCAGCTCGCCGCCTGACCCACCGCGGTGGTTACAAATTCGTCACACACCCAGAGTACCTTGCGGAATAGCTGTGTTATTGACATGGCGCATGGAATTGAGC
Source organism: uncultured Akkermansia sp. (assembly GCA_964623105.1). Taxonomy (GTDB): domain Bacteria; phylum Verrucomicrobiota; class Verrucomicrobiia; order Limisphaerales; family BJHT01; genus BJHT01. The sequence goes on along the minus strand of CAZUUP010000386.1, from coordinate 5,978 downwards.
GTAGTGTGCTGAAATCCTGGAGAACCAGCGTCCACTGCCGCCCTCACTTTGAAATTAACCCGAGCGGTTGAAGTCAGTTGAATCTTTTTCCGAATCATTACCAAACCTCCGTTCAAAGGTTGGCCTTGGGGCGAAACATTGGAGGTCATGGTCGCAATAGCATCCTGTGCGTCATCCTTGAACAGTGCGGCGATGAAGGCATTTCCGTGATCGGCTGTTTCTGAACCGACCACGACCAACTCGACCAGAAGATAGTTATTGGCCCCCAACGGGTCGAAATTGACATTAAAAATCTGCGCCCCCTGCGTAATTTTTGGGATCTCATTTTGAGACGGCACGTTCGAAAACGGCTGATTGATGGTCAGAATTTGCGGTCCCACGATTTCATCGTAAGCCACCTTTCGAATCTGCCCCTTTACGAAGGTCGTCGCGTTTGAAAGGCTAAGATTCGTTACCGCTGCTCCGTTGCCCACGAAAGTCCCCGTTACATTTCCACCAGCAGAGATGTTCCCAGAAGTGTTGATTGCAGGGGCGGAAATGCTCCCGCTGGCCGCAAGCGTGTTGGCCGTGATGTCAGTCGGCAACTTGCTGTTGAGCAGTCTTCCGGTCGGACTGTTAGTCCCAAACAACGGAGTCCAATCCGATCCGGCCAGCTTCAGAGAATCATCGGACTTCTTCGCCCAGATCACCGGCAGGATCAACTGGCGGGGGAACATCGCGGGATCGGCAGTGTTTGGGTTATTGTCCCCGTCCACGGTGATGCCGAGATAGCGGGTAGTGGAGAAATTGTTGGTGCCCAGGTTCGCGTTGATGGAGCCGAGGAAGACATTCACCATGCCGTTGACCAGCCCGACCTTTTCATGGCGCTCGGCCCACAGCAACGTGCCGCCCACCGCCTGGTCATAAAGCTGGAAGACGATGGTGTATTGGCCGCTGCCATAGGCCACGCCGTTCTGGTCCGTGAGCCGCCCTTGAAATGGGATGAGCGCGGGCGCGGCGGGCTGCGCGGCCAACGGACCGGCCAGCACGAGCAGGGTGAGGAGGGTGAGGAGTTTTTTCATAGAGTGGGTCCGTGGTTGAGGGCAGTAAGCAGTGTTCAGTAATCAGTGACCAGTGGCGTGAGTGCGAGTCGGTGGATGGTAGGGCGCGCTGTCCTCAGCGCGCCGCCGAAGTGCTGTGGCGTCCTGGTGGCCGACGGCGGGGTGAGGACACCCCGCCCTACCACCGCTGGCTCATCAGGAAGCGCGTCGTTCTGGACGCGCCATTCTCTGCGTTCCTGCCTTCCTGATTCGGTGTTCAATCCGTGTTTCATCCGTGGCTAAAGATCCGGTTCAAGGTTCGATGCGTCCGACCTGGAGGACGTAGTTGGTGAAGACGCTGGGGTTGGCCACGGACTGGTAGCCCACCCGCGCCGGCGCGGTGGCAAAAATGAAGCCGCCGAAAGTACAGATCATCCGGTAGCGGTGGGCATCCGTGTTGGTGGTGAAGGTGCTGTCGCCCCCGCCGCTACTGTTGACAAGGTAGAACACGCCATTGGTGCCCGCGCCGTTTTGCGAGGCTTGGAACACGTCCGTGTCCGCGTCGGTGATGGGGTTGAAGGCGGCGTCATTCCGGTTGAAGTCGAACGCCGCCACATCGCGGATGGATTCGCGGAGATTGACGGCGGTCCGGATGGCGATCATCTGCGTGTTGACGAGGCTGATCCGCATGTTTGTGGTGGTGCTCGAAACAAACTCGCCGCCCGGCGCGCCGCCACCGATAAAACCAGCGGAAAGAAGGTTGAAAGCCGTGTTGGTCGGTGACTGGCGGACAACGTGGACGTAGTTGGTCAGCTTTCGTTGGCCACCCGAGCCATTGACCGTCAGCACCGATGTGAAATAGCCGGGATTGGTGTAAACATAGCTCGTCGGAAGGAGCGTGTTGGTGGTGAGGTTGAGGGTGCTGCCGTTGCCGAAAGCCCAGGCGAGGCTCGTAACCGTGCCGACGGCGGCGGCATCCGCCGCGCTGAGGAGGGGGGTGAACCCGACGTTCAGCGGCTGACCGCCCACGAAGGGCGAGGCAAGCAGTGTGGAGGCGGCGGTCGTGAGCTGCGTCAGCACGAGCGTGCCGAGGTTCTTGCTGGAGGCGAACAGCTCGAAATCCGTCTGCGCGCTGGCGTAGCCGGGTTTGGAGAGCAGGAGGTTGAAATCGTTTTCCGTCAGATTGGTGAAGATGAACCGGCCGTCGGCACCGGTGGTGAACTTCGCCACCGCACCGTGGCCGGTGAGGAGGACCAGCGCGTCGGAAAGGGCGTTCGTGACGCCGCCGGTGACGGTGGCGACCACACCGGTGACATTGTAGGCGGCGGTTCCCTGAAGCCGGAGATCCCAGTTGTAAAAGTTGCCGCGCTCGCTTTCGCCGCCCCAGGTGACGTTGAGCTTCCACAGGCCGGTGCCGACGAAGCCGTTGAAGTTGGTGAGCGAATAGGTCTGGCTGCCGGTGAGGCCAGTGGCCTTGGGCAGGAGCAGGACGGAATTGGTGCCATCGGGCGCGACGAGGCGGACCTCGACATCCCGGCCGCCGCCGAAATCGAGGTTGAAGGAGCCGCTGACGCCCTCGACGGCGAAGGCGTTGGTGACATTAAAGGTGGTGGTGAAGCTGGAGGAACCGCCGCCGCCGATGATGGCGTTGGTGGAGAGGGAGCTGTTGAAAACGCTGGTGAGGGTGGGGGCGAGGGTGAGGCGTTCGAGTTCGAATTCGCCCTCGATGTAAATCTTCTGCGTGCCGGGCAGGATGTTCTGGATGGACTCGATGTAGGTGCCGGTGAGGCGGTTCTCGGTCAGACGCAGGCCGAGAAGGCTGATCTCGCGGCGGAGGGCAAACGGGAAGGGATTGGAGTTGTCGAGCTTGCCATCGTTGTTGGCATCGAAGTCGCCAAAGCCCTTGCCGCCGGTCTTGTCGTCGGCGCCGGTCTGGAATTTGGTGAAGGGCGGGGCGTTGCGGTCGCCACGCTCAACTTCGAAGTTCGAGGTGAGGAAGAATTCGTGGTCGGAGTAGAAGGATCCGGACATGGCGACGTCGCGCGGAAAAAGCAGGGAGCGGTCGCGGCTGATGACGGCGCGGATGTTTGGTTCGTTGGCGTTCGTGCTGCCGCCCCGGCGGAAGATGGCGAGCTGCATGTCCACCTTGCCAATGGCGATGGCCTTGCCGTTCACGCGGCGCGTGGCGGCAAAACCGCGCCAGTCACCGTCGATGGAGGGGACAATGAGGACGGATTTGATGGTCTTGGTGAGGTTGCCGGCGAAGACGGTGAAGGTGTTCGTGTAGCGACCCGGGAGCATTCCGGTGCGGTCCACCTGGACGTTGAGGTGAGCAGGCTCGGAGGCAACGGAACCAGTGGCGAAGTTGGTCCCACTCACCGTGGTGCGCCCTGCCTGCGCGGAAACAAGGTCCGGCGCGATACTCGCCGCGTTCACGGTGGGGTTCGTGGTCGCGAAGCTCACAAACGAACCGAACCCAGGCGAAGCCGCGACGGCGAACCAGTTCAGGCGGCCGTAGCCTTGATTCAAGATGGTGACGAGCCGGGTGTTGATGCCTTCGGGGAAGAAGAGCGTGTCCTGGGTGAAAGCGTCGTCGAGGACATTGTTGCCGTTGAGGTCGTTGCCCGCGTCCTCGGGGCCGGGGGTGCGGGGCGTGGTGGTGGAGAGCGGCGGATTGTCAATGTCCGGCGGCAGCGTGATGGCCGGGGCGTTGGTGAGGTCCAGGACCGCCGTCGCCGTGGAATAAACCCAGTAGGCTTTGCCGGGTTCGACGGTGTTGAGTTCCTTGAGCGGCGGGCGGGCGGTGGTGTCGTAGCCGACGTAACGCTGGCGGGCGGGGGAGCTGTCATACGTCCACACCTGCTGAACGAAGGAGAATTTGTCGCGGAAGACGGCTTCGAGCGCCAAGCCCGCGGAATCCACGCGCAGACCGGGAAAGCTGACGAGATTCCAACCGGGGCGGATTTGCACCGCCCCCTGCCACGGCGTGTTGGTGAGGCGGAGGAAGCAGGCTTGATTGACCTGAATCCAGTAGCCGTTGCCGGGCAGGACGGTCGTGAGGTCGTGGGGATAATTCGCGTTGGTCGCCTGGAAGGAAAGCCAGTTGGCGGCGGGAGTGTTGAAGTTCCACGCCGAGAGGAGCGAGGCAACGGGAGTGCCCGCGGCGGTGACGATGCTCGATTGGATCTGCGCCGGGGTGTAGCCGCCCCCGGGAGCGACCTGAATGGAAACGAGATTCCAGCCGGTGTTGAGCGGAATCTCCTGCGTCTGTGAGGGCACCTGCGCGAACACGGGCGTCGCGACGAGCAGAAGCAGCGACAAGGCCTTACAGAGCGACCGGGCGGTCCGATTCGGGGGGGGTCATGAGGAATTTTGGGGAAGATGTGAATCCCGAATCTCCTTGGCAAGCGGTTTCTGCGACAGCGACTCTGCGGTGATCCCGAGGACCGATGCCACCGGCAAATCAAGCAATCACCCCGAGGCTGGCGATCGCCGGCATCTGGACGAAGGGGAAGCCTGGGGCAAAACCGGGCATCCAAACGATGTGACCTGAGCGAGCATGGTAGCCTGCGGTTCCGACAAGCGCTTTGTGAGCATCCTGAAGGAACCAACGACACGCTGCTGCAACTTCCGGCTGAATGCACGCCGGAGAAATACGTATCTTGGGGGTCGGTCGAAACACCGATAACCTTAGGTATTATGCCTAGATAAACCTTAGGGGTTTTGCCTAGGGGTTAAGTCCGCCACCGCCGCCTGATCCGAATCGGTTCCGGAGGTTTTGGCAGATTGTCCTCCCCGGATCTCCCGCCAGATACCGCGCCCGTGCCATCCCCATTCCCCCCGATGCACCACGCACCACAAATGCAACAACACCCGCCCCGCCCGGTAATGCGCCAGTCGCTGGCGAACCCGGCTCCAAAATCCGCATGGGCGGTGTGCTGTCACGACGATTCCCCAACCCGGAGCCGTCTCCACGGCCCAACTGGCAACATCTTCGAGCCATTTCAGGATTCCGCAACCCCTCCTCTCCCGTCCATCCATCCATCAGTCCCCCTTAAGCAAGGGTGGACGGATGGACGGACGCACCCACACCTGCCCTGCCCTGCCCTACCCCACTCCGCCTCCCTGCCCGTCGTCGGCGTCATCCTCGGGGGCCGGGGCGACATCCTTGCCCGTGCGCAACCCGATCAACCCGCCCTCGCCCCGGTCGAGCAGATGCGAAAAACGCCCGTCCTTCACCTTCAACGCCTCGTAGGCGGTGCTGCGCCCCACCCCGGCCACTTCCGTCAGCCGTTCCGCCGCCCGCTTCCGCTCCAACCACACCTTGCCCCCGCCGAAGATCTCCCGGATGTGTTCCTCCCGCACCTTCGCCTCGCGGGGCGCAGCCCCGCTGCTCCCGCCGCTCCATTCCGACCAGTCAAAATCCTCGACCGGCTCCAGACTCCCCTCCGGCCCGAGTCGCAACGCCGTCTTGCACCCCTCGGCCTCCCCGTTGTTCGACACCTTCAGCCACACCGCCGCCACCCGCTTCTCATCGAACTCGTCGGTGACCCGCCCCAGATAACAGATGCTCCGCGCCCGCCGCTGGAGCGTCTGATGCCCGCTGATCAGATTCAACAAACCCCGCGCCCCCTTGTCACCCTCCTTGGGCTTGCGACTGTGGTGAATGAGGAGGATCGCCGGCCTGATCTCCAGCCCCGCGACGATCGTGTTCAACGAGGCGAAAAACGTCGCGAACTGCTTCGCAAACTCGTCCTCCATGAAGTTGGACACCGTGTCGATGATGAGCAGCCGGATGTGCTTCTCCTGGATCACCCGCCGCAACTCCGCAGCCATCCGAGCATCCGCCAGATTCCAAATCGACGGGATGTCCGTGACGTGAATGTATTCCTCCGCCTCCGGCGGCAACCGCGCGACCGCGCAACCCGCGCCAAATCCCGCCGTGCGAACGGTGCAACC
>CAZUUP010000385.1:0-6097 GCA_964623105.1 uncultured Akkermansia sp. | reverse complement strand
CCGCAATGCCCATGCTCACCCCATGCAATTCACCCGGCACGGCCCGCACTCAGTTCGGAACCATTCCGTAATTCGCAATTCGTAATTCCACATTTCGCCATTCCACCGACCGGCCGGCACTGCCATCGCACCTCCAACTCTCCTCCCATGAAACTTGAATCCCTCCACGTCGGCATGAACGTCCGCCATCCCCAGTACGGACTCGGCACCGTCAAAACCATCTCGGAACACACCGCTGAAATCCATTTCAACGACGGCCGCCACACCGTCGAACCCGTCGCCAGCGGTCTCGTCGCCGCCGAGCCTCAGGCCGAACTCTCCGGCCTCGAAGTCCCCCTCGCCCACCTCATCGTCGAGACGGTCACCACCACCCTCGCCGTCCTCGGCCTCGAAAAACCCGACGACCTCACCACCTCCCTCGCTGCGCGCTGGCATAACGGACGGCTCGTCATGCACCCAGCCGATCCCGCCCTCCAGACCAAGGAGGTCCCCATCGACGTCTTCTTTCACAAGATCGTCATGATGCGTAACAACCTCCGGGTCCTCGAACAGAAGATCAACGGCCACGAAAAACTCTCCGACGCCGAAAAAGTCGAGATGCAGCAATACATCTCCCGCTGCTACGGCTCGATGACGACCTTCAACATCCTCTTCAAGGACCGCGCCGACTACTTCGCCAGCAAGGGCGAGTGAACATTCCCCCGCCCCGCCTTGTCCAACGCCCCGCCCGGTTCAGTGAACCGGGCGCCTGATACCGATCAAATCAACAACGCAACACAAACCGATGAACACCAAACTCCTCTCCGTCATCGCCGCCCTCCTCTGGGCCGGCCTTAACAGCGTCACCGCCGAAGTCACCACCAAGCTCAGCAATGTCCACCTCTGCTGCCAGAGCTGCGTCAAGGGCGTCGCCGCCTCCGCCGGCAAGGTCGCGGGCGCCAAACTCGCCTGCGACAAGGACGCCGGCACCGTCTCCATCACCGCCGCCGACAAAGCCACCGTGCAGAAAGCAGTCGATGCCCTCGTGGCCGGCGGCTACTTCGGCACCAGCTCCAACCCCGACATCAAAGTCACCTCCCACAGCGGCGCGGCCGAAGGCACCGTCAAATCCCTCAAGGTCACCGGCGTCCATCTCTGCTGCGGCAAGTGCGTCAAAGCCGTCAGCGACGCCCTCAAATCCGTCAAAGGCGTGACCGGCAACAATGCCGAAAAAGGTTCCGAAACCTTCAATGTCACCGGCGAGTTCAGCGCCAAGGAAGTCTTCGCCGCCCTCGAAAAGGCCGGCCTCACCGGCAAAGCGGGCAAATAACCCCCCGGGCGCAAACGCCCCCCAATCTCACCGCCCGCAGGCTCAACCCTGCGGGCTTTTTCTTTTTCCCTCCGCATTCCCCTCCCCAAATCCTCCCGCCCAAAGCTCCTCGAACACCGCCCCCCGTTCACCGTCAGTACCCCAGCGCATGCCACACTTCATCCACCGAACCCGCACCTAACCGCCCCGCCAATCCGCCCATGAAAAACCTCTTCCGCCCCCTCCTCGCCACCGTCGCGCTGGCCGCACTCACCGCCGCCGCCCAACCCAAAGACCCCTTTCCGCTCTGGTCCGGTGACGCCCCCGGCGCCCTCGGCAAAACCGACCGCGACATTCCCACGCTCACCCCCTTCTGGCCCGACCCCGACAAAGCCACCGGCGCCTCCGTCGTCATCTGCCCCGGCGGCGGTTACGGCGGACTCGCCGGCCACGAAGGCAAAGACTACGCGCTCTACCTCAACACCCACGGCATCACCGGCTTCGTCCTCAAATACCGTCTCGGCTCCGCCGGCTACCGGCATCCCGTGATGCTGAATGACGTCAACCGCGCCATCCGCTACGTCCGCGCCAAAGCCGCCGACTGGAAGCTCGATCCCAAACGCATCGGCGTCATGGGCTCCTCCGCCGGCGGCCATCTCGCCTCCACCGCCGTCACCCACTACGACGCCGGCAAACCCGACGCCGAAGACCCCATCGAACGCGTCAGTTCCCGCCCCGACCTCGGCATCCTCTGCTACGCCGTCATCAGCATGGGACCCAACACCCACGGCGGCTCGAAGAACAATCTCCTCGGCAAAGAACCCGCCCCCGAACTCGTGAAACTCCTCTCCAACGAACTCCAAGTCACCAAGGAAACCCCGCCCTGCTTTCTGTGGCACACTTGGGAAGACAAAGCCGTGAAAGTCGAAAACAGCCTCGAATTCGCCGCCGCCCTCCAACGCGCCGGCGTCCCCTTCGACCTGCACGTCTATCAAAAAGGCGGCCACGGCATCGGCCTCGGCACCCGCGACTTCGATCCCGCCAAATGGCACCCTTGGTCCCGCGACCTCGCCTTCTGGCTGAAAGTGCAGGGCTTCGTGAAATGACCGCACTTTAAGCCGGTTGGCCCGCAGCAAAATCGTCAAGCGCCCTTCCCTTCCCCAATTCCCCTGCCCAAAATTCCCCTGTCAATAGACCCGCCCCATGCCACTGCCCCCGCGCCTCTTCACTCTCTGCCTCCTGCTCCTCGCGCCCCTCGCGTGCCCCGCCGCACCCGCGCCGTCCTCGCGCGCCGCCACCCACTGGGCCTTCCAACCCGTCCGACCCGCCACGGCTCCCGCCACCCGCAATACCACGTGGCCCCGCAACGACGTTGACCGCTTCATCCTCGCCAAACTCGAAGCCAACCAACTCTCCCCCTCCGCGCCCGCCGACCGCCGCACCCTGATCCGCCGTGTCACCTACACCCTCACCGGCCTGCCCCCGCGCCCCGAAGACGTCGCCGCCTTCCTCGCCGACACCTCCCCCGACGCCTACGCCAACCTCGTTGACCGCCTCCTCGCCTCGCCTCACTACGGCGAACGCTGGGCCCGCCACTGGCTCGACATCGCCCGCTACTCCGACACCAAAGGCTACGTCTATGCCGGCGAAGAAAAACGCTTCGTCCACTCCCACGTCTATCGCGACTGGGTGGTGAACTCTCTCAACTCCGACCTCCCCTACGACCGCTTCATCCTCCTCCAAATCGCCGCCGACCAACTGCAAACGCCCGCCCCCGCCATTCCCTCCGTCCCCGCCGCCGCCACGAAAGCTTCTCCCGCCCTTGCAGCCCCTCGCCCCGACCTCGCCGCCATGGGCTTCCTCACCCTCGGCCGCCGTTTCCTCGGCGTGAAACACGACATCATCGACGACCGCATCGACGTCGTCATGCGCGGCTTCCTCGGCCTCACCGTCACCTGCGCCCGCTGCCACGATCACAAATACGATCCCATCCCCACCCGCGACTACTACTCCCTCTACGGCATATTCGACGCCTCGACCGAACGCACCCTCCCCCTCAACCCCGCGCCCGCCGCCAACCCCGACGCCGCCACGGTCGCCTATGAAAAAGAACTCCAGAAACGCGTCGGCGAATTCGAGAAAGCCTTCCGCGCCACCTGCGACACCTCCACCGACATCCAGCGCAAAAAAGTCGCCGACTACCTCCTCGCCCTCCTCGAAATCGAAAAACTTCCCACCGAAGATTTTACCGAAATCCTCAACCCCAACGACCTCAACCCCGTCGTCGCCCGCGAATGGCAGGCCCGCCTCTTCCAATGGTCCGCCCAATTCCACCCCGTCTTCGGCGCCTGGCACGCCCTCGCCGCATTACCCGCCGACAAATTCCCCGCCCTCGCCAATCCCCTCGCCGCCCGTCTCGCCGCCCAAACCCAACCCCGCCTCAACCCCCTCATCGCCCGCGCCCTCACCGAGAAACCCCTCACCTCCATGCGCGACGTCGCCGAGCGCTACGCCCGCGTCCTCGCCGCCACCGACACCCAATGGCGCACCCTCCTCCAATCCTCCAGCAAACTAAAATCACCCGAACCCCCCGTCCCGTCGTCTCCCCCTCCCTCCGTCCCTCCCTCTCTCCCTCAAGCCCTCCCCGACCCCGACGCCGAGCAAGTCCGCCAAACCCTCTACGGTCCCGACGCCCTCGCCCACGTCCCGCCCGGCAACATCAACGACCTCGAATTCTTCTTCGACGAAGGCTCCTGGCGCTCCCTGAAAAAACTCCAATCCGAAGTCGAACGCCACCTCATCACCTCCCCCGCCGCGCCCGCCCACGCCGTCATCCTCGAAGACGCCGCCCGCATGCGCACCCCGCAAGTCTTCGTCCGCGGCAATCCCGCTGCGAAAGGCGAAGCCGTCCCGCGCGGCTTCCTCCAAGTCCTCTCCGGCGGCAACCCCCGCCCCTTCACCCAGGGCAGCGGACGCCTCGAACTCGCCCGCGCCATCGCCAGCCCCGACAACCCGCTCACGGCCCGCGTCATGGTCAACCGCGTCTGGGCGCACCACTTCGGCCGCGGCCTCGTCACCACCCCCAGCGACTTCGGCCTCCGCAGCGAACCCCCGAGCCACCCCGAACTGCTCGACTATCTTGCCCACCAGTTCATCTCCCAAGGCTGGTCCCTGAAGAAACTGCACCGTCTCCTGCTCCTCCGCGCCACCTACTGTCAGAAGTCAGAAGTCAGGAGTCAGAAGCCAGAACCCATCGGGGAGGGGAAAGTAATTAGTAATAAGTCATTAGTAATTAGTAAGGAAAACACCACCGCCACTCCCTCCACTCAGACTACCAATAACTCCACGTTCCCTACTAATCACTTATTACTAATCACTAATTACTCTTCCCAATCCGAGACTCTCGACCCCGAAAACCGCCTCCTCTCCCGCATGAACCGCCAGCGCCTCGACTACGAGTCCATGCGCGACAGCCTCGTCGCCGCCACCGGCCGGCTCGACCTCCGCCTCGGCGGTAAATCCACTGACCTCGAGAAACGCCCGTTCAGCACCCGCCGCGCCCTTTACGGCTATCTCGACCGCCAGTTCGTCCCCACCCTCCTCCGCGTCTTCGACTGCCCCAACCCCGACATCCACACCCCCGAACGCCACGCCACCACCGTCCCCCAGCAAGCCCTCTACTTCCTCAACGGCCCCTTCATCGCCGACATGGCCCGCGCCCTCGCCGCCCGCCCCGACCTCCGCGACCTCGCCCCCGAGCAGCGCATCCGACGCTCCTACGAAATCATCTTCCAACGCCCGCCCACACCCCACGAACTGACCACCGCCCTCCGCTTCGTCACTGCACGGCCCCCACCCGCCTCCGCCGCCCCCACCGCCCCCGCCAAGCCCGTCAGCACCGCATGGCAATACGGCTACGGCGAATTCAACCCCGCCACCGGCCGCCTCAAGAATTTCACTCCGCTCCCCCACTTCACCGGCACCGCCTGGCAGGGCGGACCCAACTGGCCCGACGCCAAGCTCGGCTGGGTCCAGCTCACCGCCGACGGCGGCCACGCCGGCAACGACCTCGCGCACGCCGCCATCCGCCGCTTCATCGCGCCCCACGACGGCCCCTTCACCCTCACCGCCATCGTCACCCACGACACCGCCGCCGGCGACGGCATCCGCGCCCGCATCGTCTCCAGCCGCACCGGCCTGCTCGGCACCTGGGAAGTCCACAACCGCAAGATCGAAACCAACCTCCCCGAAATCGAACTCAAGAAAGGCGACACCCTCGACTTCCTCGTGGACTTTCGCGCCAACCTGAACAACGACCAATTCACCTGGTCCATCACCCTCCGCCCCGCCCCCGACCTCCTCGGCGAAACCACCAAGACCGCCGCCATCTGGAACGCCCAAAAAGATTTCGGCGGCCCCGCCGTCCCGACCGCCCCACCCACCCTCACCCCCTGGGAACGCCTAACCCAAGTCCTCCTCGCCTCCAACGAATTCCTCTTCGTGGACTGATCTCGGGAGCGCGGGCGGCCCGCCCGCGAGTCCCTCATCCCCCCGTAGCTCGACATTCCGATGTCGAGACCGAACGCATACACCGTTGCGAGCTCGCGGGATCCACGGCTCGACATTGGAACGGCAGGCTACACGTCCAGCCCAGCTACCCTGTCACTCGCGACATAGACGCTTTACGCTTCGATAGAGATATTCCCTCTGTTTCAGGGCATCCCTCGAATAATGCAGCCGCCTGTGACAGTTAGGACAAATGGCAACCGCATTTTCCACCCGATCAGTCCCCCCTTCCGCGAGGGTTTT
>CAZUUP010000384.1:0-6114 GCA_964623105.1 uncultured Akkermansia sp. | reverse complement strand
ACTCCCTCAAAGTCAGCCCCGTCTTCCACTGGTCCGACGCCGAGATGGAAGCCTACTTGAAACAGCACAACCTCCCCAACGAATGGGACTACTTCGACCCCGCCAAAGCCGACGAAAAGCGCGAATGCGGCCTCCACGCAAGCTGGGGCGGAGCCGCCGTCGCCAAGATTTAAACAACATCCCCGCAGCGAAACCTCGCCAATTATCCCGAAGCCATCGCACCCCCGCTTCCTCATCCGCCCCAACCACCTGCCATGAAACAAACTATCGTCACCCTCGACCTTGAAGGCGTTCTCGTTCCCGAAATCTGGATTGCCGTGGCCGAGAAGACCGGCATCCCGGAACTCCGTCGCACCACCCGTGACGAACCAGACTACGACAAACTGATGACCGGCCGCCTCCAGATCCTCGACCGCCACGGGCTCAAACTCTCCGACATCCAGTCCGTCATCGACACCCTCCGGCCCCTGCCCGGCGGCGCCGAATTTCTCGCCGAACTCCGCTCCCTTGTCCAAGTCATCATCCTTTCCGATACCTTCGAACAATTTGCCCAACCCCTCATGCGGCAGCTTGGCTGGCCCACCCTCCTCTGCCACCGCCTCGTCGTGGAACGCGACCACATCACCGGCTACCAGCTCCGCCAGCCCAACCAGAAACAGAAATCCGTCGCCGCCCTCAAAAGCCTCAACTACCAGGTGATCGCCGCCGGAGATTCCTACAACGACACCACGATGCTCGGCGAAGCCGACCACGGCTTTCTCTTCCACGCTCCCCCCAACGTCATCCGCGATTTCCCCCAGTTTCCCGCCATCCAGACCTACACCGAACTTCTCTTGCGCATCCGCGAAAAACTCTGATCCGGCACGCACCCGCATCGGCCCAACGTCCCTCGCACGAACGCGCATATACGCCAACGTGTTTTTGCATCCCGAATGGCGGCAAGCCTTCTGCACCGACCGCCATCAAGCCTTTCCAGCGACTTCCCTCCCTGCGGCTCCTCGTGTTCTTCTCCACCGCCCCAGCCTCTCCGCCTTCCGTAAACGAGATAATAGGGCAAGCCCCCGCCTACCCCATTTTACCTTTCACCTTTTGCCTTTTCGTCAGCGCTCACTTCCCCGCCACGTCGTAGCATGACAACAGTTCCTGATCCCGTAGATACAGCTTTCCGTTGAGCACCACGGGATGCGTCCAAATCTTGCCCTTGGGATTCCGCTGCGTCGTCTGCGGCTCCAGCTTGAAGCGCCCCTTCTCCTTCCAGCCCTCGATTGAAACTTCCACCAGCGCCACCGTGCCCGTCCCCTCCTCCAGGCACACCAGCATCCCGTCCACGTAATGCACCGCGCCCTTGCCCAGTGCCTTGCTCGTCCAAACCGCCTCGCCCGTCTTCAAACTCTGACACGTCCACCCACCCTTGTCCGAGTATCCATACAGGTGTTCCCCCACCAAAATCACCCCTCCGTGGTGATTCACCATCGTCGTGTTCACCCACACGTCACTTGGCTTGTTCTCCGCATCAATGCTCACCAGCTTGCAGCCCACACCATAGCCCGACGCAATGTACACACTGTTCCCTTTCACGATCGGTGTCGGGATCACCGCCGTCTTTCCCTGCCATTCCGATTTCCACAACACCTTGCCCCCTTCCGCCGCCACGCCCGCCACATGCTTTTGCGTCAGTTGCACATACTGCCGTGTCCCGTTGATCGTCGCGATCACCGGCGAAGAATACTGCGCGCCATCCTTCCAATCCTCGCTCTGCCACACCAGTTTCCCCGTCGCCTTGTCCAGTGCGAGCAAAGTCCCCTTCCCGCCCCCCGGCGTGCATATCACCTTGTTCCCATCCACCAACACCGATTCGGTGTAACCCCACCCCGGCGTCCCGCCCCCAAAATCCGCCATCCGCGCCTTCCAGACCTCCTTGCCGTCCGCCGCGTTCGCGCACAATAAAAAGCCCGTCCCGCTCATCGCGTAAACCTTGCCGTCCGCCACCGTCGGCGTCCCACGCGGACCATCCCCCCACCCATTCTTCAAAACCGGCCCCATCGCTGTCGCCCACTTCTCCTTGCCCGCCTGCGCATCCAGCGCGATCAAAAACTCCGTGTCCCCGCGCAACCCCATCGTGAACAGCGTGTCCCCGACAATCGAAAAACTCGCATACCCAAGCCCCGCCTCCTTGAACAGCCACAACCGTTTGGGTCCCCCCGCGGCCCATTCCCGCGCCACCCCCTTGTCGGGCGAATGATCATCCCGATTCACGCCGCGCCACTGCGGCCAGTCTGCCGCCAGCGCGGCCATCACGGAGCATCCATTGAGAACGATTGCGGCAAGCAAGTTTGTCTTCATAAGCGATTTCCCAGTTTGCTACCGGGTCGGTTCGCCTCGTGAAAGCACAATCTGACCGCGCGGCTTTCCCGCGGCCCCGAAATTCCTCCAACTACCCGCCCCTCGCCTACATCCCCACTGCCCCCAACGACACGTGCCGCGTCTCCAGAAATGCCTCCATTCCCTCCGTCCCCAACTCGCGCCCCCAACCACTTTGCTTCATCCCGCCAAACGGCGCATTGCTCGTCGTCGGCACCCCATCGTTGATCCCCACCATTCCCGCCTCCAGCGACTCCATCAATCGAAACGCCCGGTTCAAATCCCGCGTAAACACATACGCCGCCAGCCCATACGGCGAATCGTTCGCCAGCGCCACCGCTTCCGCCTCCGTGTCGAACACATTCACGTAGGCCACCGGACCAAATGTCTCCTCGCACATCCCCAACGCCACGCCCGGCACCCCCGTCAACACCGTCGGTTCCAAAAAACTCCCGCCCCCGCCACCCCACCGCCGTCCCCCGCACAACCGCACCGCCCCCTTCGCCTCCGCATCCGCAACATGCCGCAACGCCACCTCCACCGCCCCACCATTGATCAGCGGGCCGATTTCGACTCCCGCCTCCAGTCCATCCCCGACCCGCAACGCCCGCACCCGCTCCACGAACGCCGCCACAAACCGCTCCCAAATTCCCCGCTGCACGTAAATCCGGTTCGCCGCAATGCACGACTGCCCCGTGTTCCGAAACTTCGCCAGCATCACCCCTTCCAGCGCCGTGTCGAAATCCGCGTCCTCGAACACCAGCGCCGCCGAATGCCCGCCCAACTCCAGCGACAACGGCTTCACTGCCGCCGCCGCCCCCGCAATCAACTTCCGCCCGACCTCCGTCGAACCGGTGAACGTGATCTTCCGGCAGATGGGATTCTCCAAAAACTCCTGCGCAATCTCCCCCGCCGCGCCCGCCACCAACTGAAACACCCCGGCCGGCAATCCCGCCGCCTGCGCGCACTCCGCGAACATCACCGCGCACAACGGCGTCGCGCTCGCCGGCTTCAACACCACCGGACATCCCGCCGCCAGTGCTGCCGCCACCTTTCGCACCGCGAGCACCAGCGGGAAATTCCACGGACTGATCGCCCCGACCACTCCCGCCGGCACCTTGATTACCAAATGCCGCTTCCCCTCGGCCTGCGCCGGAATCACCCGTCCATATCCCCGCCGCGCCTCCTCCGCAAACCACCGCAGATGATCCACCGTCATCGCCACTTCACCCGCGCTTTGCGCCAGCGGCTTCCCATTCTCCAGCGTTATCATCCGTGCGATTTCCCCCTTCCGCCGTTCGACCTCCCCGGCAACCCGCAACAGAAAATCGCCCCGCGTCCGCCCCGTCATTCCGCGCCATGCCGCAAACGCCGCCTGGGCATCCGCCAGCGCCTGCGCCACCTGTTCCCGCCCGCAAACACTCATCCGCGCAAACATCTCCCCCGTCGCCGGATTCCGGACCGCAATGCTCTCGTCCCTCACCACCCACCGCCCGTTCAGATAAAGTCCATGCGTTGTCATCGCCCTGTCTCCTTGCCAGTTTCCGCTCCGCGTCCGCCCGCAATTTCCAAAACCGCCGCCACCACCCGCCCGACTGTCACCGATTTCAGGCACCGGAAATCAATCGGACACTCCCGTAAAAAACACGGCGCACACGCCGCCTCACCCTTCAGCAATCGATGCTGCCCATCCCCCGGCAATCCCGGTCCCGTCAACTCCGGCGACGTGCTCCCAAACGGCACCACCACCGGCGTCCCCACGGCCGCCGCCACGTGCATCGGCCCCGTGTCATTCGTCAACACCACCCGGCACAACGACAACCCCACCACCAACTCCCGCAGGGTCGTCCGCCCCGCCACATTCACCGCCCCCCGCAACCCTCCCTCGATTTCCTCCGCCAATCCCCGATCCGCCGGTCCGCCAAAAATCAACCACCCACACCCCGTTCGTTCCTGAATCTCGCGCGCCGCCGCGATGAAATTCCCGGCCGGCCAGCGCTTCGCCGCCCCATACTCCGCTCCCGGATTCAATCCCAGCCAAAGCCTCCGCCCCCCCGCCTCCTCCGCCTGCCCCAGCATCGCCGCCCGCACCCGCGCCTGCTCCTCCGCCGTCACCCGCAATCGCGGTGCCTGCGCCACCGGACTCGCTCCCAACGCCGCCGCCACATGCAAATATTGGTACACATGATGTGCCGTCGGCCGTGCGATTCGCCGGGCAAAATCCGTCGCTGTCTCTTCACCCGCAGCTCCCGCCACCAACGCCCGCACCTCCGCGACGGAACGCTTCCGCATCTCCACCGCCTCCTCCCGCTGCCTCACCCGTTCATTGATCAGCATCCCACGACCATGCGTCGCATACCCGATCCGCCGCGGGATCCCCGCCAGCCACACCTCCAACGCTGACCGAAAAGAATTCGGCAGCACCAGCGCCGCCTCAAACCGTCCCGCCCCCAACCTCCGGCCTACCCTCCAGACCGATTCCCCTTTCGCAAACGTGATCACCTCGTCCACCGCCGGATGTCCCGCCCATAACCCCTCCAGCTTCGCGTGCGTCAGCAGCGCAATCCGCGTCTGCGGCAGCGCCTCGCGCAATCGCAATAACGCAGGAGTGGACATCACCGCATCCCCCAGCCAGTTCACCCCGCGCACCAGCAAGCGCCGCGGTGCCACTGCCACATTGGGGGAACCCGTAGCCATGCTCAGCCCGCCGTTTCCGTCGGCACGGACGACGCGCCGGCCTCACCTGCCGCACCGCCCGCCGCCTCGGGTGCCACACCCGATGGTCCTCCTGTCGCTTGCGCCTGCATCTTGTGCCAGGCCTTCCAGCGGTTATGCACCCAGAACCAGTTCGCCGGATCACGCCGCACCGCGGCCTCGAACGCCCGGTTCACATCCAGTGTGATGTCCTCCACCGGCCGCGCCCTGCCATCCACCTGCGTCGGTATCTCGTCCCCCGCCTCCAACCGCCATCGGCCCAACCCCACCCGGAAACAATACCCCGTGAACAACGGACAGTGATACCGCAACGCAAAAACAGCCGGCGCGTTCGAGGTCGAACAGGGCACCCCGAAAAACGGCACCATCAATCCCTTGTCTCCCGCATGCTGGTCCGTCAACAAACCGAGGATCAGCCGCGACTGCTGCATCGCTGTCCGCAACGCCCCGCCCTCCGTCCGCCGCTCGAAAAACTGGCAACCCGACCGTGCCCGCAATCCCTGCAACAACTTGTTCAGCGACTCCTGCCGCAGCCCCCGGTATGTCGTGGCCGTCGCGAAACCCGGCACCACCTCGCCCAGCCGGGCATACAGCTCAAAATTCCCAAAATGCCCGATCGCCACCACCCGGCTCTGCGACCCTGGCTCGTCAGCCCGCGGAATCAGCTTCTCCGTGTGCGCAAACTCGCAGTACTTGCTCAACTCGCTCCACGGCATCGCCGCCGTCTTCACGGCGCACGCAAAATTCTCCCCGATCCGCCGGAAATTCTCCCGCGCGATTGCCCGCAGTTCCGCCTCCGTCTTCTCCCGCCCGAAGCACATCCGCAGATTCTTTAACACCACCTTGCGATGCCGCGCGTCCAGCGCATGCACCACCGCGCCGATGCACCGGCCCAGCCGCGCCACCACCAGCAACGGCAGCCTTTGCAGCCCGCCGATCACCAGCCGTGCCAGGAAATGGAGAAGCTTGTCGCCCATCTCAGCGAAAACAGATTTGCCGCACGCAGTCGTGAAAATCTTTCGCGCCAGCCAGCACCTT
>CAZUUP010000383.1:0-6124 GCA_964623105.1 uncultured Akkermansia sp. | reverse complement strand
GATCCGCTCGCTCCCCACGGTCAGACGTGGACTTTCAGCCGCTTAACCCGCAGACTGACGCCCATGAAATCCTTTCGCCGCGTCATGCTTTCTACCGTTGCCACCGTGCTGGCCCTGGCAAGCCAACTGCAGGCCGCCAAGGTCCTGCTCGTTGCCGGCGGCGGCACCCGCAACGAGAGCGGCGTGCCCGCGACCGAATTTCGCCTCAAGGAACCCTTCGGCGCCGAGATCGATCCCTCCGGTCGTCTGGTCATCGTGGAAATGGCCATGGGTCAGCGGATTCACCGCGTCGAGAAAGATGGCTTGCTGCGGATCATCGCCGGCACCGGCACCAAGGGCGATGGCGGTGACGGCGGACCTGCCGCCGGCGCGCAGTTCAATGGCATCCACAACCTCGCCATTGCGCCCAATGGCGATCTCTACCTCGCCGACACCTGGAACTGCCGCATCCGAAAGATCGATGCGCAGACGGGCGTGATTTCGACGGTCGCCGGGACCGGGGAGAAAGGTTACGGCGGCGACGGCGGACCCGCGGTTCAGGCGAAACTCGGGGGAATCTACTGCGCCGCCTTTGACCCCAAAGGCGCACGCCTCTACCTCGCCGACCTGCACAATTACCGCATCCGCGCGCTCGACCTGAAATCGGGCACCATCCAACTGGTAGCCGGCAATGGCAAACGAGGGGTGCCTGCCGATGGCTCCCCCGCCACGGCGAGCCCGCTCGCCGATCCCCGTGCCGTGGCCGTCGATCGCCAGGGCAATGTGTACATCCTGGAACGCGGAGGCAACGCCCTGCGAGTCGTCAACCCCCAAGGCGCCATCCGCACGGTCGTCAATGCCAGCGGCAAGGTCGGGGTCAGCGGCGACGGCGGTCCCGCCCTCGCCGCCACCATGAACGGCCCGAAGCACCTTTGCATCGACCTGCAGGACAACGTCATCATCGCCGACGCCGAGAACCACCTGATCCGCAAATACCTTCCCCGCGAACAACGCATCGTGCGGGTCGCCGGCACGGGCAAGCGCGGGACCGCCGGCGTCGGCGGACCGCCCGAACAGGTCGAACTCGCCCGCCCCCACGGCGTCTATGTGCATTCATCCGGTGTTCTCTATGTCACCGACAGCTACAACGACCGCATCCTCAAGATCGTGGAGTGATTTCCCGGACCGCATCCTCGCGGTCGCCCGCGCCATGAACCCACGAGCCGCCACCCACGCCCTCCTGCGGGCGGCGATGGCGTTGCTTCCAGCCGTCCTGCCCGTTGCCGCGGCTGAACTCCCGCCGTTCACGCCCGGCAAACAGGTCATTCAATTCACCCAGTCCGCCCTGCAATCCTCGGCCGACGAGTTGAAATCCCGGTTGCATTCCCTCGAAGACCCCGGCCCGTTCGACATCACCCGCGAAAAATTCCAGGTCATCATCCCCAAGACCTACTCCCACTCCGAGCCGTGGGGGCTGTTCATCTGGATCAACGCCGGCGATGCGCCCACCATCCCCGCCGACTGGGAACCCGTCCTCGCGACCCGCAAGCTCCTCTTTGTCGGCGCGTTCAAATCCGGCAACCCGCGGAACATCTTCGATCGCGTGCGCATGGCGGTGGATGCCAACCTTGGCATGCGCCGCCGCTTCAACATCGATGGTCGGCGGGTCTATCTTTCCGGCTTCTCTGGTGGCGCGCGGGTCGCGAGCATGGCCGGGGTCGCCTACGGCGACATGTTCAGCGGCACCATTCCGTTCATGGGCGTGAATTTTTACACCGAGCTGCCCGCCGGCGAGGGGCGGAAATTTGGCATCAGCTATATCCCCGATGACGAAGTCCTGGCGCTCGCCCGCGAGAAATGTCGCTACGTGCTCGTCACCGGCGAAAAGGACTTCAACCGCCTCAACACCCGCTCCGCCTACGACCATGGCTTTCAGAAGGAAAAGTTTGCCCGCGTGCTCTACCTCGAGGTCCCCGGCCTCGGCCATACCCTGCCCGCCGCCAAATGGCTTGATCGCGCCCTCGACTTCCTCGATCAGGGCAAAGTCCCGTGACCGGCGAACCTGCCGCCGTGACCTTTGCCACCCTGTCTCGCGCGCTGGAACGGCTGCCACCGTATCCACCTCATCGGTGTAAATTCCCCGAATTCCGGCGGCGGCCAAGCGTCCCACAGCTTCGTTGCCGGCCGGGATTTTCATTGTGCGCCGAAATCTCCTTGCCGGTGCCGTCCGCGAAAAAATAATCTT
The DNA here is from genome assembly GCA_964623105.1 of uncultured Akkermansia sp. Lineage (GTDB taxonomy): Bacteria > Verrucomicrobiota > Verrucomicrobiia > Limisphaerales > BJHT01 > BJHT01. The sequence goes on along the minus strand of CAZUUP010000383.1, from coordinate 3,900 downwards.
CCCCTCTGTTTTCAATTGTTCAGCAATCAGCCGCCAAAGCGGTATCGTCCACACTCCCATGAAACAATCCCTACTGGCCCTGCTCACCCTCGCCACGCTGGCCACGCAAGCACTCGCCCAGACTCCCGAGTGGATCTGGCATCCCAACAACGGCAAAGCCCCCGGCACCAATGAGCGCCGCTTCTTCCGCAAGGTCTTCAAAGTGGAGGGCAAGGTGCAGAAGGCCACGCTCGGCGCGTCCGTGGACGACGAGGGTACGGTCTTCGTCAACGCCAAGTCCGTCGGCACCATCGTCTCGTGGGACCAGCCCGTGAGCCTCGATGTCACCGCGGAACTCGTCCCCGGCGACAACGTCCTCGGCCTGCGCGGCCTCAACCACGGTTCCGCCGCCGGAGCCGTCGCCCGCCTCGACATCACGTACGCCGACGGCAAGAAAACCTCGATCGTCACCGACACCTCGTGGCTCGCGCACAACGAAGATGTCGTCGGCTGGCAGCAGCTCGCCTTCAAGCCGGAGGGCTGGACCAAACCCAAATCGGTCGCGCGCCTCGGGGCCGCGCCGTGGGGTGACATTCTCAGCGGCGGCGGCGGCAAGACCGCGAAGGCCGGCGCGCCCGCCAAGCGCGAGGCCACGCCCGCCGAGGCGCTCTACACGCTGCCTGATTTCAAGGTCGAATTGCTCCACAGCTCGGAAACCGCCGAGGAAGGCACCTGGGTCGCCATGTGCAAAGATTCGCAGGGCCGCCTCATCGTCAGCCCGCAGTTCGGCCGCGGTGCGGAAGGCGGGCTCCTCCGCGTGACCCTTGGTGCAGATGGCAAGATCGCGAAGCGCGAGGTCCTCGCCAAAACCTTCTACGACTGCCAGGGCCTCCTTTACGTCAACGGCGCCCTCTACGCCGTGGTGAACAAATACAGCACCAAGTGGGACAGCGGGCTTTATCGCCTGAAGGAGCAGACCGACGGCTCGTTCGGCACGCCCGAGTTGCTCAAGAAAATCCCCGGCGGCGGCGAACATGGCCCCCATGCCGTCGTTCTCGGTCCGGATAAAAAGAGCCTCTACGTGCTCTGCGGCAACCACACCAAACTCCCCGAGGGCGCCCTGCCCTCGCCGCACAAGAACTTCCGCGAAGACCACGTGCTCCCGCGCCAGTGGGACGGCAACGGCCACGCCACCGGCATCCTCGCCCCCGGCGGTTACGTCGCGCGCACCGATTTCGACGGACAGAAATGGGAGACCTTCTGCGCCGGCTTCCGCAATCCCTACGACATCGCTTTCAATCCCGAGGGCGAACTGTTCACCTACGACGCCGACATGGAATGGGACTGGGGCATGCCGTGGTATCGCCCGACGCGCGTGGACCACTGCGTCAGCGGCGGCGAGTCCGGCTGGCGCTCCGGCACCGGCAAATGGCCGATGTACTACGCCGACAGCCTGCCTTCGACCGAGATCGGCGTCGGCTGCCCCACCGGCATCGAGTTCGGCACCGGTGCCAAATTCCCCGCCAAATACCAGCGCGCCCTCTACATCCTCGACTGGACCTACGGCCGCATCATCGCGGTCCACCTGACCCCCGATGGCTCCAGCTACACCGGCAAGTACGAGAACTTCGTCTGCCCGCTCGGCCTCGCCAAACCCGGCGAAACCAAACGCCCGCTCAACGTCACCGACCTCGTCATCGGCAATGACGGCGCGATGTACTTCACCATCGGCGGCCGCGGCGTGCAGTCCGGCCTCTACCGCGTCACCTACACCGGCAGCGAAAGCACCGCGCCCGCCCCCGCCGAGACCGCCGGCGCCGAGGCCCGTAAAACCCGCCACGAACTCGAAGCCTTCCACGGCCGCGAAGACGCCAAGGCCGTTGACGCCGCGTGGGCGCACCTCGACAGCCCCGACCGCTACCTCCGCTACGCCGCGCGCATCGCCCTCGAATGGCAGCCCGTCGCCACCTGGAAAGACCGCGCCCTCGCCGAAAAGCGCCCGAAGGCCGCGCTCACCGCGCTGCTCGCGCTCGCCCGCACCGGCGGCCCCGAGACCCAGGCCGACATCTTCAAGACCCTGGCGAACTTCCCGCTCGCCTCGCTCACCGAGGAGGAAGCCCTCACCAAACTGCGCGTCATCCAGCTCAGCATCATCCGCCAGGGCAAGCCCGCGGCCGAACTCGCGCAAATGGCCATTTCAAAACTCAGCCCGCAATTCCCCGGTAAAAGCGAGATGATGAACCGCGAGATCGTGCAAATCCTCATCGCCCTCGGTGCGCCCGACATCGTCTCCAAAACCCTCGCCCACATGGCCGGCCTCAAGGTGCAGGAGGATCTCATCCACTACGTCTTCCACCTGCGCACCGCCAAAGGCTGGACCATGGATCAGCGCAAGGCCTACTTCGCCTACTTCACCATGGACCGCTCCGGCCTGACGCATCCCGCCTACGTCACCCGTTGGTTCGAGGAAGCCGGCCGCCCGTACGGCGATGGCGCGAGCTTCAACAACTTCCTCAAAAACTTCCGCAAGGAAGCCGTGGAGAATCTCACCGACACCGAGCGCGCCGAACTCGCGCCCATCATCCTCGCCGCCAACTCCGCGGCGCCCGCCAATCCCAAGCGTGCCGTCAGCGAATTCCCGAAACCCCGCGCCCGCCCGTTCCTGAAAGAGTGGAAGACCGCCGACCTACTCCCGGTGCTCGACCAGGCCGGCAAGGGCCGCAGCTTTGAGAAGGGCCGCCAGGCGTTCGTCGATGCCCAATGCCTCGCCTGCCATCGTTTCGGCAATGAAGGCGGCGGCACCGGCCCCGACCTCACCGCCATCGCCTCACGCTTCAGCCGCCGCGACATTCTCGAGTCCATGACCGAACCCTCGAAGGTCGTCTCCGAGCAGTTCCAAAACACCACCGTCGTCCTGAAAAACGGCGACGACGTCACCGGCCGCATGGTGGACGAACAAAAGGACAAGCTGATCCTCGTCCCCAACCCGCTCGAACCCAACAACCGCGTCACCGTCAAGAAGACCGACATCAAATCCCGCGGCTTCTCGAAGATCTCCCCCATGCCCGAGGGCCTCATCAACACCCTCTCCCAGGAGGACATCCTCGACCTCCTTGCCTTCCTCGAATCCGCAGGCCGCAAGAACCACCCGGCCTTCGGCAAATAACGGGCGGGCAGCAGCAACCTAACCGTCCCATCTCGGGGCCGCTCTCGCGAGCGGCCCTTTTCTTTTTCCACCCATCCATCTTCCCCAGTCCGCCACGCCTGCCGCTACGATTCCATTCTCACGCGGTCGCGGCCAGCGACGCACCCACCCGTCCTCCCACGCGCCATTTCCCGGCCTCATCTTCCGCAGCGTGGTCAAATCTAGCCAGCAACCACACCACTTTGTCGCCGCCGCCGCCGAGGCCCCGTCGGGCGCTGCTACCCGCAGAACCTTGGAAAACGCCCCCGGTGCCACTGTTCCCCAAAGCAGACCAGCATGAATTCACGCCAGCAGCAGAGCTCGACCGGTCCGGATGAATTACTTTCAAGCAGCCGCTGAATTCTTTGCCCCGCCACGTTCCCCCGGTTTTTGCCCCGCTGGCACGGTCGTAGCTATCGGCCAGAAGTCGGGAACTGGCGCGCATCCGAAGGCGCCAGTTCGTCGCCAACATCAAAGCTATGAACCTTACGCCTGAAATTCCCGCCTCCACGCTCTCTCGTCGAACCTTCGTCCGCACGGCGGGCAAGACCCTCGGCCTGGCCTCCCTGCTGGGCGGCCTGCCACGCGGTTGGGTCGGCGGCGCCTACGCAGGCGAGGGACCGGAAACGAGCAGCCTGCGCTGCGGCATCATCGCCCTGACCGACTGCTCCCCCTTCGTCATCGGGTGTGTGACGAATAAGTAACCGAAAAGACGCGCGCCTTGTGGGGCGTGATTT
>CAZUUP010000382.1:0-6134 GCA_964623105.1 uncultured Akkermansia sp. | reverse complement strand
CCCCATCATCGCGCCCCAAACCCCGCACGGCAGGCCTCAAACGATTCGAGCAACCGCTGCACAAACCGTTCCGGCGCGAACCGGTTCGCGCCCTCCCGCGCCGCCACAGCGCAGCGCCCGCGCAAGGCAGCGTCTTCCAAAATGCGCTCAAGCGCCGCCGCCAGTGCCCCCGCCCGCCGCTCCCGAACCACCAAACCCGTCTCGCCATCCACCAGCCATTCCTCGGTGGCCCCGCCCACAAACGCCACCACCGGCTTCCCCCGTCGCATCGCTTCGATCCCGACCAGTCCGAACGGCTCCGGCCGCACCACCGGACTCACGACCACGCTCGCCCGCGAGTACCACGCATCCAGTTCCGCCGGCGGCAGTTCACCCACAAATTCCACTCTTTCCGCCAAACCCAATCGCGCCGCCAACGCCCGCAGCTCACCCAGTTGCGGCCCCGTTCCCGCAATTGCCAGCCGCCACGACGCTTCGCGGAGGCCCGCCAGCGCCTCCAGCAAAACCGTCACCCCCTTCCCTTTCACCAACCGGCTAGCCACCAGCAACAAGCCCGGTTCCGTCGCCGTCTCGACCACGGGCGCCACCGCGAACAGCGGCACCACATCAATCCGGTCCGCCGCATACCCATTCTCCAGCAATCCCTGCCGCATGAACTCCGACGCCACCTGCAACCGCAACGACGTCGCACCCCGCATCTCGCACCACGCCTGCACCCGCCGCCAGCGAGCCAGATTGCCCACCGGATTCTTCCCGCCGCATCCCAGCGCATAATGCCACGCCAGACACCCCACCCCGTGCGGACGATGACACGGCTCCCACGCCCCCGTCATCCGATCGCCACCCGAACAAAACAGACTCTGGTCGTGAACATACCGGCACGTCGGCGCGATCCTCGCTATCGCCGAGCGAAAAAAAGGATGATCCGCCGTGTGCAGTTGCACCACCTCCGGACGAAACTCCTTCATCAGACGTCCCACTGCCTCCCGCATCTCCGCATCCTCCACCGTCACCGCGGGCAGTGCGAAAACCCGGCACGCCACCGCGCTTGCCCCCCCGTCATCGTAAGCCAGCGCCACCTCATGCCCCGCCGCCTGCAAGAGGCCACATGTCTCGACCACCATGCGGTTCAAACCGCCCGTATGCGGTCGCGCCGTGTGATTGATCAGCAGAATGCGCATCGCTCGCCCATCGGTTCGCCCCCCGGCAAGGCCCGGCCCCTCAGCCCGCCCCCGCCTCCAACCGGCAGCCGCAATCGGAACAAAAACGCGCTGTCGGCCCGCATTCATGCCCGCATTGGGGACACGCCGTCTGCGCCGCCTGATGCCGCCGATGAATCATCAGGTTTCGGATATACGGAATCCAGGTGAAGGCGTACGCAAAGATGAAAACCGAATCGCGCCGGTAAAACACCGCGTAAACCAGCAGCAACAAGGATCCCGCGAGACTCAGCCACCAGAACGCCGGCGGCACCACCACCTGCCGCTTCCGTTCCGTCGCATACCACTGCACCAGGAACCGCGAGAAAAACACCGCGTTACCCAGCCAGCCGACGACCTTCCATGCATTCCACTGGATGCCCAACAGTTTTCCGTCAGCCGAAATCAGACCGAACAAGTCCATAGTTCCCCCACCGTATCGGCCAACCCTCTGAAAACGAGCGCAAAAAGGCGGCCCCATGGACCACACCGCTCCGCCTGCCTTCACCCCGCCTCAAACCCGCAACCACCGCAATGCCTCAAACCGATGCAGCACCTTGTGTATCGCCACGCACAGCGCCAGCGTCACCCCCACCGAGATCGCCACGTTCGCATACTGCGGCACCTGGGCCTTGAACTGCAAAATCAGCAACGGCTGCAGCATAAACGGAGTGTGAAAGGCAAAAATCGAACCTGACGCCTGTCCCAAAACCTTCGGCAGCGCCAGCCAGTGCGAGCCCTCCGGCACCCGGCTCAACAGCAGAAACAACGCCAGCGGAACAAACAACAACGCCCACGAATACCCGGCCGCCCGGTTCATCAAAGCCAGCAACACCGCCACGCCAAAGCCTGCTCCCACCCCCCATTTCCATCGCGTCAACGCGTCCCGGCTTCGCCCGACCAAGAATCCCAGCACGTACTGAAACATCCCCCCAACCCACACCTCCAGCGACATTCCCGTCGCCGGCAACGGCAACGGCCGCGCAATCATCAATCCTCCCATCCCCACCAACAGCACACCCGCGATCCACGCGAGCACCCAACTCGATCGCGAGATCTCCAGCAACAACACAAACAACGACGAAATCCCGAACAACAGGACAAAAAAGTACAACTGCTCCCCAATCACATGCTCCTGGTCACACAGCAACAGACTTTTCACCTTCCCCACCAATCCCGGTGCAATCCGCGCCGTGTCGTAGTCCACCAACCCAAGGCTCTGGATCAATTGAAAGACTCCCGCGTACAAGACTCCGAGCCACAGATACGGAACCAGCAGTCGCTGCGCCCGCCGCCCGATGAAAATCCCGGCCGCTTCCGTTCTTCGCGACAATGCGTGCAGATATCCGGATCCAAACAGGAACGCGTAAACCGCCCAAGCCGCCACCTGCATCACCACCAGCAGACTTGCCTGTACGTCCGCGTCGAACCGGCGATTCCTGACGTGGTGCAGAACTACCCCCACTATCGCCAACCCTTTCAACACGTCCACCGCCGCTTGCCTGTTTTCCATTGGTTACCCGAAAACCATCTTCCTTTCCTGAGCTTAACACAACCACCGACAAATTTCCTCCTTTCCCACCGTCCTCGCGCTGCTCAATCCCCATTGTCAGCCCCCTTCGCCCTTCCGCCTGGGCAGCACCAACCCGTCGCCTGCTCCTCACCAATTCCCCGTCCGCCACCCCACAGTCACCTTCCCGCCATCCCCTCATCTTTCGCACGGGGATGAAACTTCCGGTGAACCTCCCGCAGACGTTTCCCCTCGACGTGCGTGTAAATCTCCGTCGTCCCGATGTTCGCGTGCCCCAGCAACTCCTGGATCGCCCGCAAATCCGCCCCGTGTTCCAGCAGATGAGTCGCAAAGCTGTGCCGCAACATGTGCGGCGTGATGTTCCGCGCCAATCCCGCCCGCCTAGCCCGCTGTTTGATCCGGAGCCACAGCGTCACTGGCGCGAACGCCGTTCCCCGCCGCGTCAGGAAAACCGCCGCCGGCGACCGCTTCGTCACCAGCTTGGGCCGCCCCCCGGGCGACTCGAGATAACGCCGCAATGCCGTCACCGCTGCCCGTCCCAGAGGCACCACCCGCTCCTTGTTTCCCTTCCCAATTACCGTCACAAAGCCCGCCTCCAGATGCAGTTGCTCCAGTCGGATGTTTCGCAACTCCGCCAGACGCAAGCCCGACGCATACGCCAACTCCAGCACCGCCTGGTCGCACAACGCCCCCGGCGTTTCCACCCCCAGCGGCTTCAGCAATGTCTCGACCTCTGCCGCCGACAACGCTTTCGGCAGCCGCTTCCATCGCCGCGGCAGCGACAGGTTTTCCGCCACATTCGCCGGCAGCAGTTTCTCCGCCTCCGCAAACCGGTAAAAACCCCGCAACGCCGCAATCTGCAGATAAAGACTCTCGGAACTCAGCCTTCGCGCCGTCGGCTCCGCCTCATTCTCCAATTTCCGCTCCCGCTCATGCTCCAGAAACGCCGTCAGATGCGCGAACTCCACCCCGCGCCAGTCCCGCAATCCCCGCCCCTCCGCCCACGCCACGAAGCGGTTCAACATCGCCGCATACGTCTTCTGCGTCTGCTCCGAACGCCCCCGCTCATGCCGCAGATATTGCAGAAAATCCTCAACCAGATTGTGCATTAACCCTCACCCGTCACGCCGCCCGTTCCCCACCGCCCGGCACCCCAAGCCCAGCGGTCCGCGCAGGGAACCAACCGTCTCCCCGCCCCCCCCGCCAATCCGCCCCTCTTCTGCCAGCGTCTAGTGATACTCCTGCAGCGTCTTGACCGCGTAGCCGCTCTTCTTCAACGCCGCGATTCCCAACGCCGCCGCCCGCGCCCCGCCCAGTGTTGTCATGATTGGCGTCCCCGTGTACACCGCCGTCGTCCGGATCTTGACCTCGTCCGCCCGCGGGCTTTGCCCCGCCGGCGTGTTGATCACCAGTTGCACCTCCCGGTTCTTCAGGAAATCCAGCGCATTCGGACGACCTTCCGAAAGCTTGTAAATCCGCTGCACCTGCAAGCCCGCCTTCTCCAGCACCGCCGCCGTCCCGTTGGTCGCCATCAATTCAAATCCCAGTTCCGCAAACAACCTGCCCACCTCCGCCACCTCCGCCTTGTGCGCGTCGCTCACGCTGATGAACACCCGCCCCTTCAGCGGCAACGCCGAGTTGGCCGCCATCTGCGACTTCGCATACGCAATCCCCAGATCCGCATCCAACCCCATCACCTCGCCCGTCGAACGCATCTCAGGCGACAGCAAAATGTCCTGCCCCACGAACTTGTTGAACGGAAATACCGACTCCTTGACCGTCCAATACTTCGGCCAGATCTCCTCCGTGAAACCCAGCTCCTTCAACGTTTTGCCCGCCATTACCCGCGCTGCCAGCTTCGCCAGTGGACGCCCGATCGCCTTGCTCACAAACGGCACCGTCCGCGACGCCCGCGGATTCACCTCGAGCACATACACCGTCCCGTCCTTCACCGCGTACTGCACGTTCATCAATCCCACCACCCGCAACTCCCGCGCCATCGCGTGCGTATACTCACGGATCGTCGCGATGACCTCCTTCGACAAAGTGTGCGGCGGCAGCACCATCGCGGCGTCCCCCGAGTGAACCCCGGCAAACTCGATGTGCTCCAGAATCCCCCCGATCACGCTCGTCCCCTGCCGCGGATCATCAAACTGACCCACATCCGCAATGCAATCCACGTCCACCTCGATCGCATCCTCCAGAAACTTGTCCACCAGCACCGGCCGCTCCGGCGACGCCTCCACCGCAAACCGCATGTAATGCGACAACTCGGCGTCCGAATAAACAATCTGCATCGCCCGCCCCCCCAGCACAAAACTTGGGCGCACCAACACCGGATAACCCAGTTGCTTCGACGCCACCAGTGCCTCCGCCTCGTTTGTCGCCAACCCGTTCGGCGGCTGCGGTATGTTCAGCTTCCGCAACATCGCCGCAAACAGCTTCCGGTCCTCCGCCACCTCGATGCTTTGCGGGGAAGTCCCGATGATTTTCACCCCGTTCTTTTGCAAGCCCAGCGCCAGATTCAACGGCGTCTGTCCGCCAAACTGCGCAATCGCCCCCCAGCACTTCTCCCGTTCGTAAATATGCAGCACATCCTCCAGCGTCAGCGGCTCGAAAAACAGCTTGTCGCTCGTGTCATAGTCCGTCGAGACCGTCTCCGGATTCGAGTTCACCATGATCGTTTCGAAACCGTCCGCCTTCAGCGCAAACGACGCATGCACACAGCAATAATCAAACTCAATTCCCTGCCCGATGCGGTTCGGCCCGCCTCCGAGAATCATCACCTTGCGCTTGTCATTTCCCCGCACCTCGTCATCCCCACGGTCGTAGGTCGAATAAAAATAAGGCGTGTAAGCCTCGAACTCCGCCGCGCACGTGTCCACCAACCGGTAGCTCGGCACCAGGCCCGCCTCCTTGCGCCGCGCGCGAATCTTGTCCTCCGTCGTGCCCGTCAAATGGGCGATCTGGCGGTCCGAAAATCCGAGCGATTTGGCTTTGGCAAGTTGTTCTGGGCTCATGGTGCAAACGATAAACAAACAAATTCCCGCGAAGTAAGCCGCAACCCCACCACGCTGGCAAGATTCGCTTTAATCGCTTTAACCGCCAACTCCCAACCCCCGCCCCATTCCCCCGCCCTCCAACCCCTTCGCGCTCCCCGCCAGACCCGGGGGCGACGCCGCAACCACCCCATTCCCGCGCTCCCACCTCCCGGCATAATTCCTTCCCTCTCCCAACCCGATTCCCCTAACCTCTCCCCGCTATGAGCGGCGCAAAACGCATTCCCACCGACGGTGGCCAGAACCTCACCCACAATCCCTTCGCCAGCCTCTCCACCGACGGTCTCCCGCCCCCCCCCCCCCCCCACCCCCCCCCCCCTCCCCCCCCCCCCCCCCCCCCCCCCC